>JADEXW010000395.1 GCA_015206935.1 Pseudanabaenaceae cyanobacterium LEGE 13415
ATGCTTGGGTATTGTTGCCCGGAGATGATCCGAAACCATTAATTGAGAGCTTGCAACCTTCGAGAGAAAAGCCGTTGATTGTTCGATCATCCGCGATCGGAGAAGATACGGAATCCGCTTCAGCGGCGGGACAATATGAATCGATCCCAAATATTACACATCGAGAATTACTGTTACCTGCGATCGTGCGATGTTTAGAATCGTATGAGCAAGAATCAGCCGTGAAATATCGACGCGATCGCAATGTTGCTGATGCTTCGATGGTGGTCTTAGTTCAGCAGCAAATTCAAGGTGTGTATTCGGGCGTTGCATTTAGTCGTGATCCGATCGCTAGACAAGGTGATGCAGTGTTGATTGAAGCTTTACCAGGAAATGCCGATCGTGTTGTTTCAGGACAAGTGACCCCGGAGAGCTATCAAGTAATCGTTCGCGAAGTGGGCGCAGATTGGAGATTGCCCGAAGAAACGACCTTAGAAGGCGTGGAAACCGTTCCTTCACGAGTGATTCAGCAAGTCGCCTATCTCGCGCGGCACTTAGAAGAACATTTTCATGGTGTCCCGCAGGACATTGAGTGGAGCTTTGATGGAGAGCAACTATGGGTGCTGCAATCGCGATCGATTACGACGCTATTTCCGATTTGGACGCGCAAGATTGCCGCAGAAGTGATTCCGGGTGCAATTCGTCCGCTCACTTGGTCGATTAATCGTCCGTTGACTTGTGGCGTTTGGGGGAAAATTTTTACGATCGTATTAGGCGATCGTGCTTTGGGTCTCGATTTTACTGAAACCGCAACCTTGCACTATTCACATGCTTATTTCAATGCTTCATTGTTAGGCAAAATCTTCAGACGCATGGGATTGCCACCCGAAAGCTTAGAGTTTCTCACGAGAGGCGCAAAATTTAGTAAGCCACCTTTACGATCGACAATCTCGAATATCCCAGGATTGATGCGCTTACTTCAGCGAGAAATGAGACTAGAAAAGGATTTCGCACAAGATCAAAAGCTCTACTTCAATCCAACACTTCAGAAATTGAGACACTCTTCAGAGCAATCCGTTTCAGAACTTCTTCAGCAAATTGAACAAATCCTTGAACTATTAGAACGAGCAACTTACTACAGCATTCTTGCACCCCTTAGTGCAGCACTCAGAAAAGCAATCTTTAAAGTTCCAGACGAAGCTTTAGATAACCGCGACACTCCAGAAGTCGCAGCACTCCGATCGCTCTCTCAACTTGCAAATTCTGCTCGATCGCACATTGATAATACACAAGAAGATATCTTCACCCAACTTGCTCAGACCCAACAAGGACAGACCATCTTAGAGCAATTTGATCAGTTATTAGAACAATACGGATACCTCAGCGAAGTTGGCACAGATATTGCTGTTCCCACTTGGCGAGAAGAGCCACAACCTGTTCGAGAACTCTTCAAACAATTTTGCTTAAATCCTTCTCCTGAGTCACCTACACCCCAGATTAAGAACAAAGGTGTCCAGCGACGAATTGCACTAAAAGGTAAAGTCACCGAAATCTATAGCCGATTGTTAGCAGAACTGCGCTGGAGATTTATCGCGATCGAACATCACTGGCTGAATTCAGGTGTGCTAAAACAGTCCGGTGATATCTTCTTCCTAACTTACGATGAGATTCGGAGTTCAAATCTACAATTTGCAGCATTGATCGAACAACGTCGATCGCACTTTGATCACGATCGACAACTTTCCCCAATTCCGCAGTTAGTCTATGGCAATGATCCTCCCATTCCGCAATCTCCAACCTGGCAAACCTCGAACCGATTGCAGGGAATTGGAGCCAGTGTGGGACAAGTCGAAGGCACAATTCGAGTGATGCGATCGCTCAATGGAGCAGTGAATGTCGATCGGGGAACCATTCTTGTCGTGCCCTACACGGATTCGGGCTGGATGCCTGTCCTAGCGCGAGTGGGAGGACTGATTGCAGAAGTGGGAGGACGACTCTCACACGGCGCGATCGTGGCGCGAGAGTATCGAATTCCTGCCGTGATGGATGTGACTCATGCAACGGAGCTTTTGCGAGATGGACAGCGGGTACGCATTGATGGGCAGCAAGGGACGATCGAAATTCTTTAGATAGAAATCCCCCAACCGCAGTTTTAAGCAGTTGAGGGAAACATACTGATCTAGAATCTGTGCGCGATGTAGCGTTAGCGCTCAAAGTGTTTCTTCACATGCTTTTTGTCGTAAACATCTCCGCTAAAGGGTTGAACTCCAGTCCCTGGATAAGCATCGTCACTCAAACCGAAAATGCGAGTCACAGCGCCCGAA
The DNA here is from genome assembly GCA_015206935.1 of Pseudanabaenaceae cyanobacterium LEGE 13415. GTDB lineage: Bacteria > Cyanobacteriota > Cyanobacteriia > Leptolyngbyales > Leptolyngbyaceae > Leptolyngbya. Next base: position 2,304 of record JADEXW010000395.1, read on the forward strand.
AAATAGTCCATCAATTCGTCTACAACTTTGGGAATAGACATAAGAACCACCTCTAAAGTGTGCGTTAAATGGAGCGAAACGATCGAAACTGGGTGAATGATTCATGTCCGAATCTACGATGAATTTATTATGAGAAATTGCCTGATGATTTACCAGCGATCGCATCAATACTTTAGGAGAAAGTTGCGTTGATTTTTACTTCTTGAAATTTCGTATTCTTGATTCCGATAAGATTACGAAAGATGAGGTGACGCTTGTGCGATCGCTACAGTTTCTTTACAAGAATGTCCTTGAACCGAAGTGATATTTTATGTTCTCTTCACCATAATTTTCATCTAAAGATGCAAATCAAGCGGCATTTTTTTTGCCAAATATGCCTTGACTTTTGGTTAAATTAACTATAATTTAAGACAAGACCTTTCAATCTGCCCCCTAACTCTGATTAACCCTTTTGAAACCAAGGAGCATTTGGGTGGAAGATCCTACACTCGTGATTTGTCCAGAAGATTACAGTTTGTTGACAGATTTATATCAGTTAACAATGGCAGCTTGTTACGTTGGAGAAAAGCTCGATCAACGACGCGCCAGTTTTGAACTTTCAGTCCGACGATTGCCCAAGGGATTTGGGTATTTAATCGCGATGGGACTCACCCAAGCTTTAGATTATTTAGAAAAGTTTCAATTCAATGAAACACAGATTTCAATATTGAAATCATTAGGCGTTTTTGATCATGCACCGGAACAGTTTTGGACACTGTTAAAAGACGCGCGATTTGAGGGAGATGTCTGGGCAATTCCAGAAGGAACAGCGGTATTTGCAAATGAGCCACTTTTGAGAGTTGAAGCTCCTTTGTGGCAAGCTCAGATCGTCGAAACTTATCTGCTCAATACGATTAACTATCAAACCTTGGTTGCGACTCGTGCGGCTCGAATGCGAGATGTAGTAGGCAAAGAAGCAACGTTACTAGAGTTTGGAACTCGACGGGCGTTTAGTCCACAAGGATCAATCTGGGCGGCTCGTGCGGCGTTGGCGGGTGGATTAGATGCAACCTCGAATGTGCTGGCTGCATTGAAGTTGGGACGGAAACCGACTGGAACAATGGCGCATTCGCTTGTGATGGCGTTGAACGCAATAGAAGGAACGGAATCCCAAGCATTCACAGCGTTTCATCATTATTTTCCGGGTGCGCCTCTGTTGATTGATACCTATGACACGATCGCAGCCGCAGAAGTCCTCTCCAAACAATTAAAATCGGGAGAAATTCAGCTTGCAGGAGTGCGGATCGACTCGGGTAATTTATTGGATTTGTCGAAGAAAGTTCGATCGCTGTTACCCGGAGTTTCCATTTTTGCAAGTGGCGATCTGGATGAATATCGAATTGCAGAATTGAAAGCAAATGGCGCTTGTATTGATGGCTATGGATTGGGAACGCAATTAGTCACGGGTGCGCCTGTGAATGGGGTGTATAAACTGGTTGAGATTGATGGAATTCCCGTGATGAAAGAAGCAACTGGGAAAGTGACTTATCCAGGACGCAAGCAGATTTTTAGAACATCAGGAAGGAGCGATCGCTTAGGACTGGTCTCCGAAGATGCCAACGGGGAAACTCCTTTATTACAATTAGTTTTCAAGCAGGGACAGCGGATTTCAGAACCCGAAACGATCGCACAAATTCGCGATCGCACAACGGCAAATGTTGAAAGTCTTCCGTCTTCTGTTCGACAGCTTGAAAATCCGCAATCGCTTCTGGTAGAAATATCGGACACGCTTTCTGAGTTAACCGATCGCACTCGCCAATGGAGTCACCTATGTTAAAAATTGCCCTGTTTGGAACCAGTGCTGATCCACCTACGACTGGACATTTAGAAATTCTGCGCTGGCTCTCTGGACAGTTCGATCAGGTTGCAGTTTGGGCAGCAGATAACCCGTTTAAGTCGCATCAGACTGAGTTAGCAAAGCGAACCGCGATGTTACAAGTTCTAGTGGATGAATTGAACTGTCCGAATGTGCAAGTTCATCCAGAACTGAGCCATCCGAGAACGATCGTCACGGTCGATCGCATTCAAGAGCGCTATCCGAGTGCAGAATTAACTTTAGTCGTGGGATATGATGTCGCGCAGCAGTTATCGAAGTGGTATCGGGTGACGGAACTATTGCAGCGGGTCAATGTTCTGGTGATTCCGCGATCGCGCTATCACTTGGAACCAGATGATTTACAGCGGTTAGCAGCAATCGGGGCAAAGGTCACGATCGCGCCTGCATCGGTTCCTGATGTTTCCTCAACTGCATATCGTGAAGGCTGTGACTTGTCCGGGGTGACACCTTCGATTCAGGCTTATATCGATCGGGAGCAACTTTATCAATGCCACGCACACGCAGAAAAACAACCAGTTCATTAGTGGGGGACAAGCTCGCAGATTTCAGGGTGGGAGTCGATAACGCGATTTTTTCAGTCGATACGGCGCAAAATCGATTACTGGTTTTGCTCGTCATGCGTCATGAAGAGCCATTTTTAGGACAGTGGTGTTTGCCAGGAACACTCGTGCGAAAAGGCGAATCGCTCGAAGATGCCGCGTATCGAATTTTGTCAGAAAAGATTAGAGTCAAGAATCTTTATTTGGAGCAGCTGTATACGTTTGGTGGGCCCGATCGCGATCCGCGTGAATCCGAAAAAAGTTATGGAGTGCGCTATCTATCCGTCAGTTATTTTGCGTTAGTTCGATTTGCGGAAGCTGAACTAATTGCGGATGGGGTGAGTGGAATTGCTTGGTATCCTGTCGATCAATTGCCGCAACTTGCCTTCGATCACAACAAGATTTTGGAGTATGGTCATCGTCGTTTAAGAAACAAATTAGAATACAGCCCAGTTGCATTTGATGTTCTTCCTGAACTGTTCACATTTAGTGATTTATTTCAGCTTTATACTACTGTTTTAGGAGAGAACTTTTCGGATTATTCTAATTTTCGATCGCGCTTATTAAAGCTCGGATTTCTATCAGATACGGGTGTCAAAGTGTCTAGA
>JADEXW010000058.1 GCA_015206935.1 Pseudanabaenaceae cyanobacterium LEGE 13415
CTCTACATTCCGTCCCGCTGCCAGACCGACAATGCGAAACTGATCCGGATGTTCAGCGACAATATCGAGGGTTTGTGTCCCGATCGATCCAGTTGAACCAAGGAGGGTGATTGCTTTCACGGGCTGTTTGTTTGACACTTCACCCCATATCTTACGGGGAACAGGGGATCAAAGATAATAAATGCCCGTCTAGTTCTCATTCCAAACGGGCATTTGCAAATTAGGGATTGAGAATTTTTGAGACGCTCAAGACATCTTTATCGCCACGCCCAGAGCAGTTGATTACAATCCGAGGACTACCGGACAGTTGGGGGCAAAGCGTGTCGAGATATGCGATCGCATGAGCAGTTTCCAAGGCTGGAATAATTCCTTCTAGCTGAGATAGCTTCTGGAATGCAGCTAACGCTTGCTCATCCGTCACCGCATAGTATTCCGCCCGTCCAAGTTCCATCAGATAGCTATGTTCAGGACCTACGCCGGGATAGTCCAAACCAGCACTCACTGAATGCGGTTCAATCACTTGCCCATCTTCATCCTGTAATAAGTAACTCATTGCACCATGCAAAACTCCAACCCGTCCTTTGGTCAAAGTTGCAGCGTGTTTATCCGTTTCCACCCCATGTCCAGCGGCTTCCACCCCAATCATCCGAATGCTGGACTCTTCAACAAATTCATGAAACAATCCCATTGCATTCGAGCCACCCCCGATGCAAGCCAAGAGAATGTCCGGCAATCCGCCCCATTTTTCCTGACATTGGGCGCGAGTTTCCTGACCGATAATTGCATGGAAATCCCGAACAATCATCGGATACGGATGCGGGCCTGCGACTGATCCAAGAATGTAATGCGTGGTTTCTACATTCGTCACCCAATCGCGAATGGCTTCAGAGGTTGCATCTTTCAGGGTTCCAGTTCCCGCCGCAACCGGACAAACTTCTGCCCCCATCAAGCGCATTCTAAAAACGTTGAGTGCCTGACGTTCCATATCGTGAACGCCCATGTAAACGACGCACTTTAAGCCAAATCGAGCGCAGGCTGTAGCGGTCGCGACTCCATGCTGACCTGCTCCCGTTTCAGCAATTACACGCTGTTTACCCATTCGTTTCGCCAAGAGTGCTTGAGCGATCGCATTATTGATCTTGTGCGCTCCGGTATGATTCAAGTCTTCGCGCTTGAGGTAAATTTGTGCGCCTGTGCCATCGGGTTTTGCATAATGCTTGGTCAATCTCTCAGCGAAGTAGAGCGGACTGGGACGACCGACATAATCTTTCAAAAGCGTTTGCAGTTCGGCTTGAAAGGCGGGATCTTGACTGTACTGTTTGTATGCGGCTTCGAGTTCTGCCAGTGCAGGCATGAGGGTTTCGGGCACGTATTTGCCGCCGAATTTGCCAAATCTGCCGAGCGCATCTGGACGGCTTTCAATCGAAACAGAACGATTGGGAGGAAGCGGAGTAGTAGTCACGATCGCACATCAAGATTAAGTACAAATTTCATTCTAGTGCAATGTCCTTTAGCAATTGAAGCAAGAAGTTCTAAAGTGCTACCTTTTCTACTCATCGAATGGATAAAGTCGAGCTAAGACTGTATGAATTGCTAACCAAATACAAGCAGGATTAGAACTGGTATAGCTTACACGATGACGCTGATGTGCAGGAATCAACACATAATCACCCGCTTTAAGCTCGATCGACGTTCCATCCTCATACGTTAATTGTGCTTCTCCCTGCAACAGCAACACCCATTCATCTCGCGGTTGATCGTACCATTCGCCCTCTGGTGTCGTTTGTCCCGTTGAAATAATGCGTTCAATGAGAATCTGATTCGTTTCGATCAATGGCTCAAAGAGTTCTCGATCGAGCAATTCTTCCGGTAGTTCAAAGATATTCATAGCATTAGTGATGAGACTCGATCGCCAATGGTACGCTAAAGAAACATCGATCCGGAAGCTCTTATCATGCACCTAACGGCAAAAGAACTCGAAGCTTTGATGCCTGATGCGACTCAACTCTACAGCGATGAGCCAGAAATGGAAACCTCTTTACACTATGCTCAACTCGCATTGCTGGTGAGTTGCTTAGAGTGGTGGTGGCGTGACCGAGAAGATTTCTTCATCGGCGCAAATCTCACGATCTACTTCAGTCGGCAACAGTTGAAAAACCGCGACTTTCGAGGACCTGATTTCTTTTTGGTGAAAAACACGCAGAACTATCCGCGTCGATCGTGGGTTGTTTGGGAAGAAGACGGACGCTATCCCGATGTGATTATCGAATTGCTGTCTGATGAAACCAAAAGTACCGATAAAGGTTTGAAAAAGGATCTATATCAAAATCGATTCAGAACTGCGGAATATTTTTGGTTCTCACCGAGCGATCTTGAATTTGCCGGATTCCGCCTCGTTGGAGAGCAGTATCAAGAGATCGAGCCAAACGCACAAAATCAACTCTGGAGCGAATCGCTGGAATTATTTCTAGGCGTTCATAACAACCAATTGCGATACTTCCAACCGAATGGCGAACTAGTTCCAACTGCTGCTGAATCTGCACTTTTGGCACAACAAAGAGCGGAACGACTTGCCAAGCAATTACGATCGCTCGGCATTGACCCAGAACTCTAAAGCTTACCCCACGATCCTGCTTCACATCGAATCAATCGATCGAGCGTCTGAATTGATCGAGCATTTTTAGAATCTCTCACTCGTTGCTCCATCGCTACATTCGTCAACTCCATCGACAAGCGAACTAAGTAAGCTTCATCTTCAGCCGTTTTAACTGAGTTTGCATTGAGCGATCGCAGATTTCCAGTAAACGATCGATTCAAGTCAAACTTAAACTGACGACTCAGAGATTCAATCACAAAGCGCTGTTCCGGTCGTGCAATTTTTGCTAACGGCGCGATCGGTTGTCCTAAAATCTGATCTCGCATCGTTGGATTGTTCACCTGTCTTTGCAACCAAGCTTCAGAAGTTGAAACAGGTAAGTCCGTAGTGAACTTATCAATTTTGGCGTAAGCGTGAGCTTCAGAATAAGCAACGCGCCCATCTTTGTTGTAGTCGGCTGAAGCCACTTTGCGACCAATACGATCGCGTCCGGTTAGTCCAGCAAAAAAGCTCGAACTATAGTCCCGATAGTCTGCTTCATTCACTTCTGGAGTACAACCGACTGATGGACGAGATTTAATGGTTGCAAAGAATCCGCAGCGAGTTTGTAATGCAATTCCTTTGTTTGGATCGCCACCGTTGTAGATCAAGTTAGCAAATGAGCCAGAGTAACACTGAGACATCATAGTGACGAATGGCTTATTTTGCGGCAGTCGATCGAGCATTGCTGTAAAGTTCTGCACACTTAACTGTCGATCGCGCCACATCAATAAAGTAGAGTTGTCTTCATTGGCGCGATTGTGTCCGCCATGTCCTGAAAAGTAGAAGAACAAAGGGGTTGATGTTTTCTCTTCTGCGGCTTGAGCTATCCAGTTTTGTAAGTTCGCGATACTAGAAGCACCTTGAACATTTGGAATGTTATGCGCTTTAAATTGCTGATCGCCTTGCTCATCTAAGTATCGAACTGTTTTTTCGCCTGTGTTGCCGTTTGCGAAATAGATGGGTGCAACGTTCGGTGAATAACCGAGTTCTTTTAGCGATCGCTGAAAGTACAGCATGTTTTTTTCAAGTGCAATCTCATTGTAAGAAGGCGCACCTCCGCCACCAAATACCAGAAAGCTTTGTGTCGATCTCTGACAAGTCGGCTTGTTCTGGCTGGTCGCTTGTGAATCTGCAAATGTAAAACTGGTGATGCTGGCGAGAATTACCGGGATGAATCGTTGCATCATAGTGTTTATTGTGACTTTCTACAGATTATAACCAAGCTAAAGTTGGCGGATGGAATTGATCAAGCCTTCACAGACACTTGTTAAAAAATCGAAATCGAGAGTTTCAATGCGATCGCTGGATTTGTGATAGTTCGGATTCCTTAAATTTGCGGTATCTGTCACCATCAATGCTCGATAGCCTCGATCCCAAAATGCAGCATGATCACCTCGACGAGTATCAGGCACAATCTTGCCGCGCATTCCTGCTGGCAGCCATTCGCAACCGATGTTCGATCGACGAATTCCCCGACTCAATCGCATCATGTCGGGAATGGTTGGAAGGTTGCCGATCAGTGCAATGAAGTTACCTTGATCGGGATAAAACCGCTCTAATCCTGCTGGGTAACGCTGTGAATTGCGATCGTGATTGCAATATCCCAACATTTCTAAAGCAATCATCAATCGCAAAGGTTCACCCTTCAATGACATTGCATACTGAGAATTACCATGTGTATCCGTTTGCGTGAAGTTCTCTTCCAAATCAAACGCAATCAACCGAATCGGATAACGAGCGGATTGTTCAGAAAAAGCCTTTGCCATTTCTAACAACACAGCGACTCCGGTTGCGTTGTCATCTGCACCTGGAGAATTGGGAACTGAATCGTAGTGTGCGCCGATTAGAATGGGTGGTTTCCGATTCTCCCGCCCAGGTAGATTCAAAATCCAATTGGTGTGAGTTCGCTTTCCCACTTGAAAGTCATGAGCTTCAACCGTTCCCCAGTGTGAAAACTGCTCGCGAATGTATTGTTGAACATAAAAATGACCTTGAGTGGCAAAGAATGGATCGCGATCGCGGCTAATCACTTCAAGGTGCGATCGCAATCGTTCCGTTAGCTCTGACATGCAATTTCACACAAATTCACCTTTTGCCACTAAGATAACTTTTCCGCCGACTGAAACCTCAAACGCTTCATTCTCTTTTTGAGCTTTCAACATCAGCAACGAAGGTCGCCCGATTTCATACCCTTGTTCAACTCGAAGATCAATTGATGTTCGACCAAAGTAGGAGTGCTGAACTAGATATGCCGCTAAACACCCATTTGCGCTTCCAGTGGCAGGATCTTCTGGAACGCCCGCCACTGCTTCGACAAAGGCTCTTACACTTAACTGATTGTCTAAACTGCGAGTTTCAGGACAAAAAATCAAGACTGCCTTTGCTTCTGTCGTTTCTACTAATTTAAATAGTGCTGCTCGATCGACATTCGCTTGCTGTAAGGCGGCTAGGTTCTTCAGCGGGACAATGATGAACGGTAAACCCGTCGAAACTTCCTCGATCGGAGTGCGATCGTCAATTTGATCCAAATTCAATCCCAAGACAGGCGCAATCACATCCGGATAAAATCGTTGCCCAAAATTTGGTGCGTTTTGGCGCATCCAAAGTACTTCAATGTCTCTTTCGGAGTAGTTCAATGTAACGGGAATTTGACCTACTGCAAGATTTAATCTCACGGTTGATACGGATTCTTGAATAATCACCTGTTGCAAAACAAACGCTGTACCAAGCGTAGGATGACCCGCAAATGGAAGCTCTTGAGTGGGCGTAAAAATTCGCACTGGATAACCGTTATTTTGCGGAAGGTCTGAAAGAATAAACGTCGTTTCTGAATAGTTCATTTCTTTCGCGATCGCTTGCATTTTCTGAGTTGTGAGTGATTCACTAACGTGAAAAACCGCAAGTTGATTGCCTGCATACTTGCGTTCAGCGAACACATCCACAATATAAAACGGCAGTGTCATTTGCTTGTCCTCAATATGTGCCAAAAGGTACATGAATTAAATCAAAACTCACCAAACTTAAGCAGATTTACCTCCTTTGGTTAATCCATTCTGCGTCAACTGAACTCTATAATAAACCTCGGCAAAAGTGTATTGCTGTTTACAATTTTGAAATCAAACCAACAATGTTGATACTTGGACTTATGTGGGTTGCTTCGTGGTTCAGTGGCATTCCCAATCTGGGAAGCAAGCTACTCGAAACACCCAAATTTCTCACTCATGTTCTGTGTCACAGCCGAGTGTGCCAATCGACGCTCCCGCGAACCCGCAGCGTGCTGCAAGCATCGTCCTCGCTCCAACTGACGATCGCGACTGTTGAACCTCCTGCTCCCGTAGAACCTTCCGAAGCATTCCAACCAACCTGGCTTCAGGCGATCGAAGGTTTACTGCTTCCGCCAACCGAAGATCCGCTCAGTGACTTTATTGGCTCAATGCAATCTTTGTTCAATCAACTCCCGATCGTCGCTGCTTCCCAAGATGCTTCATCCGTCGCGATCGTTGAAATCGGAGTCGATGGTACTCTCCTGACTCACGATGAAACGCGCCCCAGACTTGGATTCTGGCAATGTCCAACGATGCAGAATCGTTCCAATGGATTTCAAATTTGGGTCAAAGGCTGTCAAATTGCAACTTTGGACGATCGCGCTTCTGCCGAAATTCTCGCTCATCAATTTGCTGAACTGATCGAAACGCCGAATCTGGATGCTTCTGAGTTGAAAGCAGCGATCGAGAATAAGCAATTTGTTGCAAAATTAGGCGATCGCACCGTTTTCACAGTGAGCGATCGGTTAGCGTCTGATCTCGATCGCCCTGCGGAATTAATCGCGATCGACTGGGTGAACAATCTGCGAATTGCACTTGGACAGACGAGTGTTCCTGTTGCCGATGCTCAGATGGAAATGTACCGACTGGCAAAAACGGATAAGAGCATTGATGGAATGGCATCCTGGTACGGCCCTTATTTTCACGGTCGCCAAACTGCAAATGGCGAAATCTTCGACCAAGAAGACCTAACTGCTGCTCATCCAACTCTCCCCCTTGGCACATTCCTCAAAGTGACCAATCGACTGAATGGAAAAAGCTTAGTTGTACGAGTGAACGATCGTGGGCCGTATTTCGATAATCGAGTCTTGGATCTTTCCAGACGCGCTGCCGCCATTCTCAATAGCGAAGAAAAAGGGATTGTTCCGATCGAAGCCGTGGTGATGCAATCTGCTGTGATTGCTGAAGTGAACAAGCCACCGCAGCAAGTTGCCCGGTTGATTACAGGCTATTAGCGCAAAATGATGTGCCGTTTAGAATCGATCGATAACCAGCCCTCTTGTTTCAATTGTCCGATTAATCGAGTTACGGTCACTCTAGTCGTGCCGATCGCATTGGCTAACTGTTGATGGGTTAGACGAATTTGAAGCCGCGTTCCGTGTTGCGTCGGTTGTCCGACCTCATGCTGGAGCAGAATCAATAACTGTTTCAGTCGCTCTTCCACGCGCCGACAGCCAGACAGTGCAAGAAATGCCTCGGCTTGCTGGAGTCGGCGGCTCAAATGACGAAATAGCCCTTGACAGAGCGCAGGAGATCTTTCGACTTCCGCCCATGTTAAGGGCAGCAAATCGACATCTGTTAATGCGATCGCGTGATATGGCGTAATCCAAGTCAACGGCAACCCAAACGGCATCGAAGGTGTTGCGACTCCCAAAAGTGCCTCGTCTCCAGTCGGGTGCAATGTATTGAGAATGACTACCCCTCGACAAACAACCCACAATTCATCCGGACGGAGCGGAATGATTTGACCGCTGCGAAAAGGCTGTAAAGTGCGTTCTTGATAAAGCTGTTCCAATAACTGTCGTGAATCAGGTCGCTCCAGCAATAATGTTGCAAACGATTGAATCATCGATCTGGCTCCCTTTGCGAAATCCCGTCATTCACTCTAAGCCTCTAATACCAAGGACAGGTAATTTCCAGGTTTGGGTTTGGTTAAGATTTAGCGATCGTTTTGCGGCAGCATTGAGAATTGCTACTTGCGGTCTTCCACTTCCCGCGACAATAATAGTTCCTAATGCTTAGTGTTTAAGGGTAAGCCAGTGGCAGAGGAGAAACTAGGTTCAGGTGGCAAAGCGTCGATCGAGTCAACCTATTACGGACTGTTCGGATTACATCCTTCGACCTCAGTACGTGAGATTCGACAGGCATATCGAGAATTGAGTAAGCTGTATCATCCAGATACAACGGAGCTACCGCAAGCGATCGCAACTCGGAAATTTCAAACTCTGAATGAAGCTTACGCGACTCTAAGCAATCCTGAACGTCGCGCCGCATACGATTTATCGATCGGGTATTCTCGCGTGGTCGTCGTTCGTCCCTTACCGAGCTTGCACAAGACAGATAAACCAGAGCCAAACTCTTCTGCTTATTTAGATGCAACCGATCGACCGCTTTCCCCCGGTGAACTTTTCGCGCTTTTTATTCTAGGAATTACTTTTATCGGCTGTTTGATTTTGGCAATTACGATCGGAATTACTCGCGGCGATCAAGCGTTTCAACCGCTTCAAGCGCAACATCCTTCGATCGAGCAAATCGAAACCGCCACACATCCTCCAGATCAAGCGACAATAGAATCTGTTGAGATGGATTCTTCGTATGACGCTACCTCCCGGTAATACTCCACTTTATAATCATCCTTTACCTGCGATCGAGGCTTGGCTAACTGATCAAGGCTGTGAACAAGATTCAGAAGATTTGCACTGCTGGACAGTTCAGCGCCCGAAATGGCAAGCGGAATTGATGTTGGATGTCGATCAGTTGAGTGTGCGATATCTCAATGTCGATGGGCGAGATATTCAGCGATCGTTTAAATACTCTCTCAGCCGCCAAGATATTGAAGATGCGATTTTTTCAGGACCTTAGCACTTATGACTCAAGCCAAACCGAGATTTAACACACTAGAAGAGTACCTGAACTATGACGATGGAACCGATACCCGTTATGAGCTTGTTAATGGGGTATTGGTAGACATGGGGTCGGAAAAGCGTCTGAATGAAAAAATTGCGATTTGGCTATTGAGTCAATTTTTGCAAGTGGTCTCGATCGATTTAATCGCAAGAGGCACACAAATTGCGGTACGGAGCAGAACAGTCACAGCCCGAAATCCAGATTTGATGATTTTGACTGAAGAGTTGGATCAGCTTTTGAGTCAGCAATCGCAGTCTTTGATTACGCTAGAAATGCCTGCTCCAGTCTTGATCGTAGAAGTTGTTTCGCCAGGTGAACCGGGAAGTCAGAACTACGATCGAGATTATGTTGCGAAGCCTCTAGAGTACGCATCGCGTGGAATTCCTGAATATTGGTTGATTGATCCAACTCGTGAATTGGTGGTTGTACTGTATCTAGATGGAGAACGGTACAGCGAAATTGGGCGGTTTAGAAACAGCGATCGCGTTTCTTCCCGCACTTTTCCCGATTTGAATCTAACCGCTGATCAAATTCTCAAAGCTGGACGTTAAAGTTTTTTTCCAACTTTTCCAAAGCGGCGTTCTCTTTGTTGATAAGACTTCAGCGCTAGATGAAATTCGGATCGATCGAAGTCGGGCCACAACGTATCCGTGACATACAATTCCGAGTAAGCAGATTGCCACAACAGGAAATTACTCAAGCGCATTTCACCGCTTGTCCGAATCATCAAATCCGGATCACAAGTTCCAGCCGTGTACAAATGCCGCTCGAACAAGCTTTCATCAATGTCATCCGGTTGAATTAAACCTTGTTGAATTTGAGCGGCAATCGATCGACAAGCCTTAAGAATTTCCTGTCGTCCGCCATAGTTCGTTGCAACCGTAAATCGAATTCCTTGATTATCTTTGGTTTCAAGTACCGATCGCTCAATCTCCGCTTGTAAGCTCGTGGGTAGTGCATCTAAATTTCCGACAAACTTAATCCGCACATTTTCTTTCATCATTCCGCGCAGTTCTTGTCGCAAAACTCGCTCGAACAGCGTCATCAGAAATTCTACTTCTTCAAGCGGTCGTCCCCAATTTTCAGTAGAAAACGCATACGCCGTGAGCGCTTCGACACCCCAATCCCGGCAGCATCGCAGCAAATCTTTCAGCACATCTACACCGCGACGATGCCCCATAATTCGGGGTTTACCTTGGCGTTTTGCCCATCGTCCGTTCCCATCCATAATTACCGCAACGTGGCGAGGTAAGCGATCGCGGTCTAAATCAGCAGGCAAATCACGTAAAACAGGGTGTTTAGCAGTTGTCATGGGTGGTTTCGAGGGAGCGCCGATGAAAGGGTGAAAGAAATCAATCTGGTTTTAGCAGAAATTAGGAGTCGCCGCGCTTACGTTCGTTCTGAATTCGGCGACTTTTTAAGTTACCTTCATTAAATAAACGCGAGAATAAGAATACTGCCTTTGTCCGGAATTGACGACCGAGAGATTTCAGATCACGAGAAACAGGTTCGCGATCGCCCGACTGTGAAAACCGTTCTTCCAAAAGCTCTTTTAGTTTACTGCTCGTTAAGGGACGATTTAATATTCCTCGTTCCGCGAGTGAGATTGACCCCGTTTCTTCAGATACAACAACACAAATGCAATTTTCGAGTTTTTCGGTAATTCCCATTGCGGCTCTGTGTCTTGTTCCGAGTTGACGTGAAGCGGTTTTTTCAGACAAAGGAAGAATGACACCTGCGGCAATGATCCGCGATCCCCGAATCAGAACTGCGCCATCATGTAGCAGCGTTGTGGTTTGAAAAATCGTTTGTAAAAGCTCTTTAGATAATTCTGCATTAAGTTTGACACCGGGAACGGAAAAATCTCGATCGTCGATCGCAATTCCCGTTTCAATAATCATCAGCGCTCCAGTGCGATTCTGTGACAGTCCCTTCACGGCTTCCACAATTTCATCGATCACACTATCTGAACCGGGTAAGCTCCGATTCGAGGGCTGAAACAACTGCATGATTTCCCCACGTCCAAGCTGTTCCAAAAATCTGCGGAATTCCGACTGGAGAATAAACGCCATCGCGACCGCTGCCCCGACCACCAGATTATTCAGGACGAAGCTCAACAAAGCTAAATCCATCCGCCGACTCACTGCCGCTGCCAGCATCAGGATAATAAAGCCGCGCACCATCCAAAGGGTTCGGCGTTCTCGTCCGATAATCACCAGCATGATGTAGGTGAGTGCCAAGACTAACCCCACATCCAGCAGAAACCGCAGATTTTCTAGAACAAAAGTGAACACAGCATTTAAAGCGGTCGGAAGGAGCAGTAAGGGTGGGATCGAAGCCTCATCGAAGCTCAGAGCGGAGAATTGCAATTGAATTTCCATCTTTGCCAATCCTCACCCTTTACCGTTCATCCTTCATGCTTTATTTCAGTCTGTCCGGGACTCGATCGTGTCGAATCAAATCTTCATAACTCTCCCGTTCAAGGATAATATTGGCTTCTCCTTCGTGAACGAGTACCGCTGCGGGTCGAGTCAGACGGTTGTAATTCGATGCCATGCTGTAATTGTAGGCTCCCGTCGCCATCACGACGAGAATATCTCCCGGTTCTGTCTCAGGAAGTGCAATATCTTTGATCAAAACGTCTCCGGATTCGCAGTGTTTTCCAGCGATCGTCACGGTTTCTTTGGTTTCATCCGACATCCGATTCGCAACTACGGCTCGGCAAATCGACTGATACGTAATCGGTCGTGGATTATCCGACATTCCTCCATCGACACTAATATAGGTGCGAATTCCCGGAACTGTTTTACGTCCACCAACGGTATAAGCCGTAATGCAAGAAGAACCAATTAGCGATCGACCGGGTTCACACAGCAATTTCGGCAGCGGCATCTTCTCCGCTTCACAGGCTTTGATCATCGATTCTGCAACAATCTTCACCCATTCATCAATGCTTGGCGGATCATCGCTCTCGTTGTAGCAAATCCCCAATCCGCCCCCAACATTCAATTCGGAAACATTCAACCCATATTGAGCCGCTTTCTTCACCCATTGCAGCATTACACCGGGCAAATCTCTGTGCGCTTGCAGTTCAAAAATCTGCGATCCAATGTGGGCATGAAGTCCAACGAGAGAAACGCTCGGATTCTGGCTGATGAATTGGAAAATATCTTCAACTTGATTCGGATCAAATCCGAATTTGCTGTCTAAATGTCCAGTCCGGATATATTCGTGCGTATGACAATCCAATCCGGGCGTGATTCTCAGCATGACTCGAATCGGTTTGTCACTCTTCATCTGAGTCAACCGCTGCAATTCGAGGCGATTATCCACAACGATCGTACAACCCGATTTCACCGCCAATTCCAATTCAGCGATCGACTTGTTATTCCCATGCAGATAAATCTTCGACGGATCAGCCCCAACCTGAAGCGCCGTATACAATTCGCCTCCGGTTGCCACATCGATGCCCAATCCTTCATGAGACACGATCGAGCAAACCGCCAAACAGTTCCAAGCTTTCGAGGCGTACAGCACTTGAGCTTCTGCCGGATAGTAGCGTCGAAACGCATCGCGATACTGTTGACAAGCGGTTCGTAAGCCCACTTCATCCAAAATATAAAGCGGCGAACCAAAATGTTTCACCAATTCCGTTACATCACAGCCGCCAATTTCGAGATGATCTCGATCGTTTACCTTGGCGGTCAGCGGCATGAGAAATTGATTAGGAGAGCGATCTGAACCAGATTCGGGTAAATACTGGCGACCCGAATTTTGCGCGGTTTGCGCTTGCGTCACTACCATTGCTTGCTTTGTGTCCTCAATGATTCTGGCGAGTTTGGCAATTTTGCCACATTTACCTAGTGTACAAGCGCAGGTGTATTCGGGTAGACAGAACCAGTTTAAGGAAAGCTGTGATTTATGCGCTTCTGTGTAGACTGAAATGAAGCCTACTGCGATCGACGATTATGCAAGCCAAAGAACAATTACTGCATGAAATTGACGAAATTCCTGATTTCTTACTCGAAGAAATTCTAGATTTTGTTCAATTCTTGAAGTCGAAACATTTGCAGAACAAATTGGAAATTAGTGTGATGAGCGAGTCAGCTTTGGCAAAGGACTGGCTCAGACCAGAGGATGACGAAGCTTGGCAGGATTTGTAATCTCAAACCTGTGACCAGGAAGTTCTATCCATCTGTCGCATTTGAATTGTTGAATTCCTGGTTTCTGAAATCGCTTCCTGCTTCTAGTTTTTGCCGAATCGCTGCCTGTACCTTCTCATCGAAATCAGGATCATCAGGACGAGCAATAATCCTGCGTGGGCGTTGGTTGATTCTGTCTAGGTAGGCTTGAAAAGCGGCTCGATCGCCCCGATGCTTGAGGAAATACTCCTTTAATTCTGCATTAGACATCGCATCACAATTCATCTGACAGTTCCCCACTGGGCAAACTTTGAAACTCAAGCTCTTCCTCACGCCCTGCGAGGCTGAACCTCTGGAGCTTAGTAGTTTCTGAAGGGATCGATCACACCATTACAAGGGGTGCTTTCTCACAAACTCCATGACTTTTTGCTTGAAGGTATCTTCAGCTTGAAACAGTATTCTATCTGCTTCCATCTTTTTTCTCTCTATTTCCCGTTCAACAGACCTTTTTTCTGTTTTATCGGCAAGCGAGCCTAAGTAAATACCTATTATCGGTGGAAAAATTAGTAGCCATAGAAATCCGCTTGCTGAAGCAACACCAACAAGAGTGAAAAAACCTACTAATGATGTAACACATCCGAAACTACATCCTGCGGCAGCTTTTTCGTTTGACTTACTTTGCGCGTCAGCAAGAAGCTTTTTAGCTCTTTTCTCTTCTTCTGATATAGCCGTAAGATAAAAGCCAACTTCAGACATGAAGCTATTCATGTAGAAGCGATCTTGCTCTCTAGCCAAGTCCAGATCTGTGCCAGTTGAAGCTTTAATGATTTGAAGAGTGTTGTACAAGTCCTTAGCTTTCCACGATGTGCCGCAATCAAGGCAAGCATTGACATTTCTATCTTCGCCCGTAATCGCTCCAACTGCTCCGCCTGCAACCCCAAATAAAGCCCAACCAGCAGCAGCACGTCCCCAACTGACATTAGTCTCTCTTTTAATTTGAATGTGGCTAGAACCACAATTAGGACAATTAGCCATATTCTTTTTGAATCCGACAAGAAACGCTCGTATTAGTATTTCTACACCTAATACTTAAAGGCGTAGAAATACTGCCTCTTCAGTATATAGCGCTACTTAGATATCTTACCTCTACACACTTTGCTGATTCTGAGATGAGCGATCGGAATTTGCTCGATTCGTTTAGGCGATCGCGCTCCTGTTGCCACCGCATAAACCGTGTGTAGAATCTCGGCTGAATAGTAACGATCGCCGCAAGTATCACAAACGTCGATCGTTACTAATGTTTCTGTGCTGATTGCGGACTCACTTTGTTAGCTTCTGCGTCATCAGTCAACGTTACGAACTGACGATCGCTCTCTTTTTGCCGTCTCCGCCAATCTTGGCAAATCGCTTTGATATCGTAGTCGAACGCTTTTGCGTGTTCCTCACGAATGCGATGAAACTCCTCTACGATTTCGTCCTCCCACAGTTTGTATCTCCGATTTAGCCATTATTTAGTTGGTCTTGTTGCAACGATTGAAAATCCAGGATTTTTGAATACAAGCTGTCTACAGATTCTTCTGCGAAAAGCTCGTCCTTTAATTTGAGATAGTCGCTGTCATTCAAATTGCAGGCTGCCCAAAACCGAGCAACTTCGGCTGGCTCCATGTGATCTAAAAGAATTCGTAGCCCTTCCTGTAAAATCTGTTGCTCACTTTTGACTTGAATCATTACTGCTAATCTCCAAAACAAAATCGACAGGATTCATCACTTTCATTGCCAGGTTCGCACAGCGATTAATCAGTCGCTTGTCACAAGTAATAAAGTAATCACTACTGGCTGCCTCAGCACAAGCAACGTGCAACGCATCGATCGCTTTCAATCCATTATGCTCTAGTTGCTTCGATCTCTGCGCGATCGCTTCATCTACGTCCAGCCTTGATGCTGCCATTTGCAAGTATTGACTCATCGCTTCTTGCTTAACTGGATCAGGATTTCGGCTATTTTCATATTCCAAAACAGAAGAGCTTACCAGTTCGACAATTTGTGCCCTGATTGCTTGAAA
>JADEXW010000396.1 GCA_015206935.1 Pseudanabaenaceae cyanobacterium LEGE 13415
CAATCCGATTCCATTGTTTCAGCGAAGAGTTTCGCAGCATGGCGACCCCTCCAGATTCTCTTGTCTCTAAATTATCCAACTGAAAGAGTCCTTGCTCACAGTTTCAACACAAACCTACACCTGTAAGCCCCTAAATCCCCCAGAATGGGGGACTTTGAAGATGGAAAGCGCCTTGGAGTTTTAGAAATTCTTCTGACTCAAAGTCCCCCAAATTTGGGGGATTTAGGGGGCGCTAGCCGACCGCAACGAAGCAAAGACGGCTTGTGTGTACACGGTCGTATGCCTCAATCTTGAATCCATTTCATGCTAATTGGAGCCGCATTCTACGGCTCCTTTTTTGTCTGCGATCGCTTGAAAAAGGAATCCGTGTTGTATGTTGTTTCAAAAGCCAAAACCAGAGTTTCTCTATCTCTATCAGCATGTTCCTAAATGTGCCGGTTCAACGATCATTCATCACTTGGATCAGCAACTCAAAACTCGCGCATTGAGTCTTGAGCGTAAGTTCCAAACCAAACATGAAGTCTGGGCAGACATTGTTAAAACCCAACCCAACTTAGATACATTAGTCTCAATTCACGGACATCGTGTTTTTTATGGGCTACATCATTTAGTCGATCGAGAAGCTCGCTACTACACATTCTTGAGAGATCCGGTCAGTCGTGTGATTTCGCTCTATAACTTTTGGGTGGATAGTCCTGCAAGACGAGAAGCGATGTACAAAGAGGGAAAGCTCATTTCCTTTAGAGAGTTCCTAGATACCGACTTTGCTCAAAACAACATGATTCGCTTTCTCTACCATGCAATAGAAGGAGATTTAACTCCGGGTAACTGGATCGAGTCGATTACGGATCATCATCTCTCTGTCGCGAAATCTTTTCTCGATCGATGTTGGTTTATTGGCTTTGTCGAGACCTTTGCAGAAGACTTTCGCTATCTCTCATCGAACATGGGTATCACCTACAATCCCAGTCAAGAGAATCGATCGAAGAAGTACTTTGAACTATCGCAAGATCCGACTGTGAAAGACCGGATTTTGGAAACGAATCGCTTTGATATTGAACTGTTTGAATACGCAAAAGAACTGCGGTACGGAACCCAAAAAGCGATCGCATAATGTTGACCGTTTAAATTAGCAGTGCCTGTTGAACCTTCAGGCTGAAACCTTCATTCACCAGAAAGACTTTCTACCTGTCGTCGTTCTCTTCGATCGCAATTCTTATGAACTTAGAGCAGCACATCGATCGCCGTAAAGCCTATATCGATTTTCTTGACCCGATTCGGGGTTTTGCAATTATTGGGGTTTTTATCTTTCACGCCTTAGATGCGTTGGCAGATGACTATGCTCAGTTGCCGTGGGGGGATTGGTTCCGGACACTTCCTGAACAAAAATGGCTATTACTGTTTACACCATTGAGCTTTGGTTGGGTTGGAGTCGCACTGTTTTTTGCAATTAGCGGCTTCTGTATTCACTTAAGTTTTGCTCGCAGTCGCCAACCTGACTTTACACAGTTCTTTTTGCGGCGATTTTTTCGGATTTATCCAGCTTACCTGTTTGCACTCCTGCTGTTTGCCTTCATCATTCCGCGCCGAGAACTTGCATCGGGTCCCTTCTCAGCTTGGACACAGCTTGGAGTGCATTTAGCGCTAATCAATAACGTGGATATTCATTCCATTTATCGAGTGAATAACTCGTTTTGGAGTATTGCGATCGAAGCACAGCTTTATGTGATTTATCCAGCCCTATTGTTTTTAGTTGCTCGATTTGGATGGCGAAAAGCATTGACCGGATTGGCAGTCCTAGAAGTCTGTTTGCGGCTGGTGGTTCCTGCACTCTTTCTTTATTTCACCCAGCAAACCAGCGTTCCAACTTGGATTGAGTTTGCGCCGTTTACTTACTGGTACAGTTGGTCGATCGGGGCATGGTTAGCGGATGCGTATTTGCGGAATACATCCTTGCCGTTTGCTCAATCTTCGCTCTGGTTGTGGTCAGCTCTCGCGATCGGTACTTATTGTATTAAGCCACTGTATCCACTGTCGTTTATGTTTTTTGCAATTCTTGCTACAGCTTGGATTGCGAAACTGCTGAACGGAGAGCGATTTAAGCTGCGGATGCCTCAATTTTGTATTCCTTACCTCACTCGAATCGGTCTCTTGAGCTATAGCATTTATCTGCTGCATCAACCTTTGATGTCGCACCTTGTGACCTTTGCGGTTAGAGTCCATCCTCGGTTTTTCTCGTTGCCTCTGTCTCGATTCTCGATCGCAATGTTGTCTTGGGTGATCATTGTGCCGCTGTCGGCGTTGCTCTATCGGTATTGTGAGCTACCGAGCATTCGACTCGGTAAGTATGTGATTAGCAAGCTTCAGACGGCTCGATCGATGAGTTGAGCGATCAATTTGAAGGGTGTGATACCGAATCAATCTATTAATGCTACAGATCCTTCGCCCCCTAAATCCCCCAATTCTGGGGGACTTTGATTCTTGTTCCCCCAAACTTGGGGGTTAGGGGGCTTGCCGAATCTGTAGCACTCAAAGATCAATTTGGTATGAGATTGTTGTAGAAAAGGATTGAGTTCATGAAAATTTTGGCGGTGATTCCAGCGCGGTATAGCTCCCAGCGATTGCCCGGAAAAGTGTTGTTAAACATTGGCGATCGACCAATGGTGCAATGGGTGTATGAAGCAGCAAAGCAATGTTCTGTGTTCTCGGATGTGGTTGTTGCAACCGATAGTGAACCAGTAGCTGCTTGTGTGCGAGGGTTCGGAGGCAAAGTGGAAATGACATCCAGTCAGCACGAAACGGGTACCGATCGCGTGGCGGAAGTGGCAAGTCGATATCCAGAGATGGACATTGTGGTGAATGTTCAAGGGGATCAGCCGTTTGTGACCTCAGAAATGCTTGTGCGGTTAGTTCAGCCCTATCTGGATGGAGAAACGCCAGAGATGACGACGCTCGCAACACCCTTGAATTTGGAAACAGGATTTGATGATCCGAATGTGGTGAAAGTGTTGTGCGATCGCAATCAACATGCTTTGTATTTTTCGCGATCGCCGATTCCTTATTTTCGCAATCCGGGCGTTGTTCCGGTTTATCACCATCTGGGCTTGTATGCGTTTCGTCGGGACTTTCTCGCGAGTTATGCTCATCTCGAACCCACCCCTTTTGAGCAATGTGAAGCCCTAGAACAATTGCGAGTGTTAGAGCATGGCTTTCAAATTCGAGTGTGTCTTTCAGAGAAAATGACGATCGAAGTAAATACGGCGGACGATTTGACGGCTGCGAAAGATTTGGTGCTAAATTCATCGCTTACGGTCTAAGGGAAATTACGCAACTCGATCGCGTTTTAGCGAATTTTAGTTGCGTTGATCGCTGGCTCATTGTCGCGATTTTGCTGAATCTGTAGGAGATAAAACTCCGTAATCCGGATGCTACTTGGGTTACAGGAATAAGCAAAAGGTGAATGGAATCCTACAATGAGCATTGTGCCAAAGATCACATCTCGTGTTCTCAGCTTTCTTTATCAGCATTGGAGAAATCAGCCTCCGATGTGTGAAAGTGTCAAAGACTGGTCAAAGACTCAATCTCCGACGATCGCGGAACTGCTTTATGAGCAACGCCTTAGTTCTCAATCGGTTGATGTACCGATGCCGACCGTTGTGGGAGAAACGACTCACGATCGACTTTGGGAAAAGTTCTCTCGACGGTCTCGCTATACCCTCTCTGAACGATACTTAGTGTCGATCGCAGAGGCGAAACTGGTCGGGGAGATTGGTGCAGTGATTTTGCCAGATGGTGCTTATACGATCGAGACTGCATGGCGAAAAGAACAATTGATGCGGCTGCCAGAGTATTACAGTGTTTTGAAAAAGTGGAGACTAAAGCCCGTTAAAAAGGCAGGCAACTACTTTTCGCTGTTGCAATTGTATTGTAACGGCAATAACTACTATCACTGGATGCACGATGTTCTTTCAAAGCTGTTTGTCGTGATCGATTTACTGCCTGAAGATGTGACTTACATTGTTCCACCCCAGCTCAAAGACTGGCAGTATGAAGCGCTCGAAATGGTTGGAATTCGCAGAGAACAAACTCTAGTGTTTGAGCCGAAAGAACAATGGCAGCTAGAGAAGTTGTATTTCGCGCCCTTGGTCAGTTCAAATGCAGGACATTCACTCAGCGCGATCGAGTGGCTACGAGATTCAGCTTATCAACGCTTCGGGATTGATTCACAAGAGTCAAGAACTGAGCGCATTTTTATTAGTCGATCGCGGGCTGTGGGTCGAACCATTGTCAATCAAGATGAGGTCGAAGCGTTACTCGATCGATATGGCTTTAAGAGTTATTGTCTCGAAGAAATGTCGATCGAGCAGCAAGTTTCGCTGTTTTCCAAAGCAGAAATCGTGATTGCACCGCATGGAGCAGGATTAACCAATTTGATGTTTGCGCCATCGGGAACAAAAGTGCTGGAGATCTTTGAACCCAGTGCAGGAGGAGTTTGCTTTTGGTCGCTTTGTCACTGTCTCAATCACCCGTATCAATGTTTGTTTGGTAAGACCGTTCCGAATCCGAAGTTTGCAGCCCAACCCAACATTCTTGTCTCGATCGAGACGCTTGCCTCTGCGCTCCCTGCTTTTGTCGGCGAACCGATTCCAACCGTATCATCATGAATTTTGCTGACTTCTCGTTTTGGTGGACGCTCGTGCTTTGTAGCGCGATCGTTCTCGGTGTGCGATCGATGAGTCGATCGCTCAAGCTCTGGTCATCTTCTTGGGATCGACTCGGCTTGATGGTAATTTCGCTGGTCATCTTTTACAACGCAGCGCAAGCAAGCTTTCTCATCTTTATCACTGAGCTAGTGTTGAACTATCTCATGGTGTGTGTGATTCAGCGATTGTCGGGATGGAAAGCGACGCTCTTAGCAACGCTAACGATTCTGGCGAATTTGTTGGTTCTGGCTTACTTTAAGTATTTGCCTTTTCTGATTCAGGACTTGTTGGGAATTGCGATCGCGCCTGATCAAACTTCGAGCATTTTTCCAGACCTGCGACAAATTCCGCCTGGAATTTCGTTTTATACGTTTCAGATGGTTGCATTTGTGGTAGATTCGCTGCGATCGACAGAAAAGCGCAATCTTGGATTGATTGACTACATTAATTTCACGTCATTTTTTCCCCAAGTTGTTGCAGGACCGATCGAACGCCGATCGGATTTGTTGCCACAGATGCAGGCTTTTGAGTTTAAGTTCTCGGCTGAAGCAGTGGAACTGGGACTGCGATGGGTGGTACTCGGA
>JADEXW010000397.1 GCA_015206935.1 Pseudanabaenaceae cyanobacterium LEGE 13415
GAAGCGCGAAATTTGTTTCAGATTTCCTGTGAAAGCTGGGTATGTCAGAATTGAGGAAAAGGTTATTAATCTCACCATTGCACAGGCAATTAAATCTGTCGAAGTCTGCCAAAAACTATCCGACCTGTATCGAGAAATCTACTTATTTCGATTCAGTCCAATCACCGGAACGATCTACATTCTGGCGCGGGAAAACATTGAACTTGTAATCACTCAAGATGGAACCTGGGAGTTTGTCTAAATGAAACCAAACTTTGAAACGATGACCAGAGAAGAACTGAGAGCGTATGTTCTTGAGAATCGAGAAGATGATGAGGCACTTGCAGCCCTAATTAATCGACGAGACCCAAACGCCGTGAAATACACCACAAACGATCCAGAGGAAATTAAGGAGATTCTGAGAAAGAAAATCGCAGGGGAAATCTAAACGATGAAAGGCATCGTAACCGAATTGATGCCTTTCATTTGATCTCCTGGCTGGAAACATTTACATCCTGGCTTCCGAGAGCATCGAAGTCGTGATTAATCAAAACGGAGAGATGAAGTTTGTATGACGAAACCAGACTTTAAAGCAATGAGCAAAGACGACTTAAGAGCTTATGTATTGTCTCATCGCGAAGATGATGAAGCAATTCGCGAGCTGTTTAGCCGTGGAAATCCGAATGCGGTGAGGTATAAAACGAATTCTTTTGAGGAAACTTACGAAATCATTCGGAAGAAAATCCAAGGCGAAATTTAGTTAGGAGAAGGGATCGACCTGCGATCCCTTTTTTAATTTTGTTCGTCTTTTTCCTGCATGAAGCGTTCGAGATCGGCAAAGGCTTGTTCAAGATCGATACTTTCACTGTTCGACGAAGTGTCCGAAGTCGTAGACTCAGGTTCCGCCGTTGAAAGCGTTTGTTCTAACTTATTCAGCGACTCGGCAAAGGCTCTAGCGGCGCGATCGCGTAATTCTCGCTGTTGTCGATCCATGAAGTTACTCCTAAACAGTGTGAGACGGGTTGCCTCCACGCGATACCATCTCTTTTCACGATGGCTCCGCTTGAATCAGGATGCCCAGTTCCAAAAAAAGCTTTTCATTTACCGATTTGCCCCTGCCGTATTGTCGAATCGACGCTTCACAGATGAGAATGAATAGGCATTGAGAACGGGAGAGAACTGTGGCTTACGATTATGATTTGGTGATTGTCGGCGCGGGCGTGGGAGGTCACGGCGCAGCGCTTCATGCGATCGATTGTGGTTTGAAGACTGCAATTATTGAAGCGGCGGACATGGGCGGAACCTGCGTCAATCGGGGCTGCATTCCTTCTAAAGCGCTCCTTGCTGCTTCGGGACGAGTCAGAGAGTTACAAAACGCGCATCATTTAAAGTCGCTGGGAATTGAAGTCGGGGATGTGGCATTCGATCGAGCCGCGATCGCGAATCATGCGATGTCGATCGTGACCAAACAGCGTGAAGGCTTGATCGGAAGTCTGAAGCGCTTGGGAGTCGATGTGATTCACGGGAAAGCACGAGTCGCAGGCAAACAAAAATTAGTCGTTGCGACTCCAGAGGGCGAAAAAGTCGTTACGGCAAAAGATATTATTCTCGCTCCAGGTTCGATTCCATTTGTGCCGCCGGGAGTTCAGACCGATGGCAAGACTGTGTTTACCAGCGATGACGCGATTAAGTTGGAATCGTTGCCGCCTTGGGTTGCGATCGTCGGTAGCGGTTATATCGGGTTAGAGTTCTCGGATGTATACACCGCGCTCGGTTGCGAAGTCACGATGATCGAAGGACTTGATCAATTGATGCCAGGATTTGATCCAGATATTGCAAAATTGGCTCAACGGATTCTGATTACGCCACGCGATATCGAAACGAAAGTGGGTGTGTTTGCGGCGAAAGTGACTCCTGGATCTCCGGTCACGATCGAGCTTATCGATGCCAAAACGAAAGAATTGGTCGAAGT
Source organism: Pseudanabaenaceae cyanobacterium LEGE 13415 (assembly GCA_015206935.1). Lineage (GTDB taxonomy): Bacteria > Cyanobacteriota > Cyanobacteriia > Leptolyngbyales > Leptolyngbyaceae > Leptolyngbya. The sequence goes on from JADEXW010000397.1 coordinate 1,952, forward strand.
TCTAGAAGTTGATGCCTGTCTCGTTGCTGCGGGTCGGATTCCATTTGCCAAAGAATTGGGACTGGAAAACGTTAACGTTGAATTGGAACGCGGCTTCATTCCAGTGAATGACAAAATGCAGGTGTTATCAGAAGGTAAACCTGTATCGCATTTGTGGGCGATCGGGGATGCCACCGGAAAGATGATGCTGGCTCATGCGGCTTCGGCTCAAGGTGTGGTTGCGATCGAGAATATGTGCGGTCGAAAGCGCGAAATTGATTACCGCAGTATTCCAGCAGCGGCATTTACGCATCCTGAAATTAGTTTCGTCGGATTGACTGAGCCGCAAGCTAAGGAATTAGGTAAGAAGGAGAAATTTGAAGTTTCTGTCGTGCGGACGTATTTCAAAGGAAATGCCAAAGCGATCGCAGAAGGTGAATCGGAAGGCATTGCGAAAATTGTTTATCGCAAAGATACCGGAGAAGTGTTGGGAGCGCATATTATCGGACTTCATGCGGCGGATTTGATTCAAGAAGCGGCGAATGCGATCGCGAAACGGGAATCAGTTCGATCATTGGCGTTCTTGGTACATACGCATCCGACCTTATCGGAAATTCTGGATGAAGCGTACAAACGAGCGGCGGTACATGCGTAAGCGATCTGCTTCGTTTTAGTGCTGTTTAGCCCCCTAAATCCCCCAGAATGGGGGATTTAGGGGGCAACCCCGATCGTTCTAAACTCAACGAAAATCCCTAACCCTAACTCTCACCCAATGGAAATCCGTCGTCGTCGTCCCAATCCTCCAGTTGCCGTTCAAGAACTGCGCTATCAAGTCAAAGTTCCGGACAGCGCCCCCCGAAATATTCTCGAAGAGATCGTCTGGAGCAAAGAAACTGAAGTCGATCAACTGCGGGAAAAAATGCCCCTGCTCGAACTTCAACGCAAAGTCAAAGATCTCCCTGCACCAAAAGATTTCTTAGCAGCGTTAAAAAATAGTCAAACTAAGCCCGCTGTAATTGCAGAAGTGAAAAAGGCTTCTCCCAGTAAAGGAGTGATTCGGGAAGACTTTGATCCAGAAGCGATCGCACAATCTTACCAATCCGGCGGCGCGTCTTGTCTTTCCGTCCTCACCGATACTAAATTCTTTCAAGGTAGCTTCGAGAATCTCTCTAAAATTCGTGCCGTTGTTGATCTGCCGCTTCTGTGCAAAGATTTCGTCGTGTACCCCTATCAGATGTATTGGGCACGATTGCATGGCGCGGATGCAGTGCTTCTGATTGCTGCGGTTCTGCCCGATAAAGATTTGCAGTATTTCCTGAAAATCGTCAAAGCAATGGGAATGACCGCACTCATTGAAGTGCATACCTTGGAAGAACTCGATCGCGTTTTGGCACTCGATGGCGCGACACTCATTGGCATTAATAATCGCAATCTCAAAACATTCGAGGTGGACTTGCAAACCACCGAAGACATTTTGCGCGATCGAGCCTCAGTGTTAGCAGAAAAGAACGTGACGATCGTTAGTGAATCTGGACTTTATACCGCCGCCGATTTAGCCAGAGTTTCACAAGCGGGAGCAACCGCCGTATTGATTGGAGAATCGCTTGTCAAACAGCCTGATCCAGGACAAGCACTGGCACAACTGCTGGCGGGATAACTTGAGCCATTCTGCGCTAGACTGGGCTGCAATAGGTTTTTAGAGTAGTTCTTGAGTTTCTAGGGACTGAGCAGATACAGTCTAGACAGTGTTCTATCACGATTTAAATCCTTCCTTGTAGGTCATTCATGGAACCGATTCCTCTCCCATCGCACATTCACTATGAGTTGCTCTTACAACTGTTGGAACGTCAGACGATGTTTGCAGTCGATACAAAACACCGGGAACAAGTTCAACAACTGATCATCGCACTCCGCAAAGCGCTATCCCAACAAAAACATCTTGAAAATAACTTAGAACGATCGAATATTCCGATCGAATATCGTTGGTCGCTGAATAGCGTGGACATGCCCACAGAAGTTACAACCTTGCCTCCAGATCCAAAACACTGAGGCACAAATCAGAGACTGCGTGTACCTTGGTAGTCGAGTTTTTGGAGATCGAGCGGTGTCAGAACCGGAACAACTCAGTTTGAGCTTTGGGGATTCTGCTGTTCCGGACTTGTTGCAACAGGTTCAAGCCCTACAGCGGCGGATTCGCGATTTGGAACAAGCGCTTGATCAATCGATCGCGAGTTTGGAAGACTTGCGATCGCAAGCGGTAAATCAACATTTCCTAGAGCGGCAATTAGCTTCGACTGAGGAAATTGCCAATGTTCAACAGCAAGCGATTCATCAACTCAAACTGCAATTTTCGCAGCAAAAAGCAGAACTCGAACTGAAACTGCAACAGGCACAACAGCGAGAACGGGATTATCAAGCGTTGTTAGCAGCGGCAGAAGCGCGACAAAGTGAATCACAAAGTGAATCGGCTGAAATTCAACCGTTCGCGATCGAACAACAGCTTCAAGTGCTACAAACCGATCTGCAACTGAGACGGCAACAGTTACAAGAGTTTGAAGCGCAAAAACAAGCGGCTCAGACCCGCATCATTGAATTAGAAGCGCAGGTGGAAGCGTTAGAATCTCGGATTGCGCGACACATGACCACTCAGGCGCTGCTTCAGCAAGTCTGTCAGGAACTCGAAGTTGATCGTGAACAAAGTCAAACTCGCATTACAGAATTAGAGGGTCAGACCGCAGAAATGCAGGAGCAGATTCTCAGTCAGGCACAACAGGCGAGTGAGTACGAAACGGCAATTCAGCATTGGAAAACGCGCTTCCAGGATTTGCATGAAACTGCGATCGCGCTCAAACAAGCGTTAACCGATCAGGAATTGCCGCCCGAAGTCCGAGCTTTGGTTGATTCGATCGATACAACTGCGCCGCCTGATTTGAAATCGATGCCTCGATCGAACACTTTCAAAACTGAGAGCGACATTCCTGAATTTTTGGTACGTCGCCGCACATATCGCACTCGGAAATCATAAGCTATTGACATAGCAGTAGAAGTTTAGATTAGGACATCCTCGGAGTTGCCCCCAAATCCCCAACTCCGGAAGCTTAATACCGAATCAATCTGTTAATGCTACAGATCCTTCGCCCCCTAAATCCCTTACAGGTGTAGGTTTGTGTTGAAGTCATTACGATGAGTTCAAGAGCAACGCGAAAGTGGGCTGTGGAACTAAGGGTGGCATCCGAATTGGAAGCTGCTGGCTTAACCAGATCGGCAGCACAATCAAACCGAGGGCAAAACAAGATAACTGCCGCAGTTGAGGATGTTTAGGCGTTGGACGATTGGGAC
>JADEXW010000398.1 GCA_015206935.1 Pseudanabaenaceae cyanobacterium LEGE 13415
CATCAAACCCAGCTAAGTTACGCTCTACACGCTGTTGATCCCAAAGGGTCAGCGTGAAATTCCATTTGGCACTTCCTTTTGTCTGTGTGCGATGATCCTGCAAAATCCCTAAAAAGTCTCGCATCGCCTCCAATGATTCCCGCACATGGCCAGACGTGATTTGGGGTTCTCTATCCTGATTCGTCAAGTACATCAACGATAGCAGCGTTGTCTCGATCGTCAAAATCGCGCCGGGTTGCTCTTGCCAGCGCGAAATCATTTTTCTTGGATTGTCCTGTGTTGCCGCTTCTGTCAAAATCGCTCGTAAAACTCGACGGGTACGAGCTTGCACGACTTCTCCATGAGATTTCTTGTCAGATCTGGGCATAGTTGCGACAACAAACGTGAAAAAGTTTGGGGGAAGTTTGGGGGAACGGAAAATGATTGACCTCCCCCTAATGTAATCAATCGAACGTGCTTCGGGCTAGTGCGGAAAGATTCTCAGTCCCTTGCTTTGGGAGATCCCCCAAATCGGAAGCTGGATTCATCGAAATCAAACACGAATCCACTGGAGGTTTTGACTCATGCTTTCTCTCAATCATCCTGCGATTGCATCCACTCAAACGATCGAACCGCAACTCCCCATGCCGACACTCCCCCAAATTCCAATCGATCCGACCAATCCCTTGTCCTGGATTATGGTACTCACGCTCCTTCTAGGAACTACGGAGAAACCGATCAACGCCAGTGCAAAACTGATTTGCGCGATCGCTGCCCTAATCAAAATCAAGCGCTCAAAGTAGCTCAACCGTCACGATGGTTAACCCTATGCGCTTTTAATCAACGACCTCTGGACACGAAAGCTCGATCGTTAGATTGATCTCCTCAGCCTTACTCGCTGTGAGATGTGCTGTCGGGCTTTCTGCCGTTGTCGTTTGCTGCGGAACGATACTTGTCATTCAGACTTAGCCTGTGTTATCTATAAAAGTAAGTTGGAATAGCCTCTAGCAACGATGGGGATACATTTCCAACACTAGATTTGACTGCGGCTGCTGAACCCAAGTCAACCCTCACTTCAATTTCTTCGAGCCATGTTCTGGCTCTGACTTCATTTATGCAGCCTAAAAATCTTTCTCGTCTCCTGCGAGCATTGTCTCGTCAGGGTCTAGACGTGCAGTATCAAAATCAGACCTATTCCGTTCGTTGGCGGCATCAACCTGACTTGCCCAAAGCTGAAGTCCTGCTGCCTGATCACTTTCCGGTTGAAGCGAAAGCCTTGAAGCAACTTGCCAATCTTGCGGCAGTGAAACACCCAGATGGCGGTCATGTTTGTCGGGTTTGTGCGACTCCTGATTTTCATCCCGGTGATGCAGGGGTGGCAATCGGCTCAATTGTAGAAACCGTGGATCAGGTTATTCCGGCTGCGGTTGGTTCTGACATCAACTGTGGAATGCGTTTGCACGTTGCAGATTTGCCGGTCGATCGCTTCCTCGCCAACCGCAATCGCTTCGTCGAATTGATGAAAGGCGATTACTTCTTCGGAACTCGCGATGTGGCAATGCCAGCACAAGCCTTTCATGCGCTGTTTCAACAGGGTACGATCGGGTTTCTCGATGCGATGCTCGATCAGCCCAGTGGCAGCTTAATGCAGTCCGATTTGATTCAACTAGCAGCAGAAGTCGATCGCATTTTCTTGCAGGGTTCGATGCTTGGGCACGTTCGTTGGGCACCGGAAGAACTGGTGCTTGAGCGGGACGTAATTCGCGATGGTGGATTAGCAACGATCGGGTCTGGCAATCATTTTGTGGAGGTGCAATGGATTGAGCAGGTTGAGAATCGGGCTTTAGCGCATCAGTGGGGGGTCAAGGAAGGGCAGTTGGCATTCATGATTCATTCAGGTTCTCGCAATGTCGGGAAATACATTGGGGGAATGTGGCGCGATCGAGCAAAAACGGCTTGGCGATCTGGGCATCCCTATCCTGAGTCTCAGCTTTTTCCGTTGTCGCACCATGCAAACCCTGAACTCGTCGCAGATTATCTTGAAGCAGAAGGGACAGCGGCAAACTACGGCTTTGTCAATCGATTGTTATTGGCGGAGTTGTTGCGGTTGAGGCTGCGCGAAGTATTCGGAGATATTGAAGCGCCTTTAGTATATGACTTACCGCACAATCTCACCCTGCCAGAAGGACAAGGTTGGGTCACGCGCAAAGGGGCGTGTCCAGCGCACTTAGGTCAGCCTGTGATCATTCCAGGATCGATGGGTAGTGCGTCTTATCTATTGGTGGGCAAGGGCAATGAAGACTTTTGTTGTTCGGCATCACATGGAGCAGGACGGGTACGATCGCGCTTTGATCTGACTCGCGCAGGTGCGAACGAGACTGAAGCATCCTTGGGATTAACCGGAGTTGACTGCATCACGCTGCGTGAAGAACGACGGATCGAAGAAGCACCTGCGGCTTACAAGCCAATTACGCCTGTGATTGATACTCAGGTTCGGGCAGGGTTAGTTGAAGTAATCGCTCGATTACATCCGATCCTAACATTCAAAGCCTGAGTTCATTCCTCTGTGTTCGCTGGCAATTGCTCTCAAGCGGACAAGAGAGCTTGGTGGGAGAAAAAGGAGTTAAGCAATGACGTTGCCTTAACTTCCGCTCACGCTCAAGGGAGATCAGTACGTTGAGCTGCTTCGATGATAGAAAATTATCTCGATGCCATCTGCCTTTGTCTCGATCGCATCACACCTCACCGACAGAATTTATGATCATTGACGATGACCGAGAGTTTCAAGTGGAGGTAGACTGGCTGCCGTCCGATGGTCGCGGGCGCAATGCTTAGGCAAATCACGATGATGCTACTCACAATTCGATCTATGTCTGTGCATTAGCGGCAGTTAAATTGAGTCGCAGTCTAGGCACTGCCACAGCAGAACCTCGCACAGGCGCAGATCATGCCGCGATCGCAACGCACATCGCTCTCGATCCTCGAAAGATCTTCATGATGATGCAACTCACTGATTCATGGATATCATGCACATACTTTGAATATTTCTGAGCCTTGGGTGCAATCATGACCGAACTGAGTGCGAACGACTGGGACAAAATCAATGCGCTGCTGGCATCTGATCCCTACAGATATGGTTTACCCAAGCGGGAGTATGGCTCTGTCGTTCTCGCCTCTTTCAATATTCGTAAGCTGGGTGCAAGAAAGCAACGCAGTGAGGCGACCTGGAAATTTCTTGCCCAAGTCTGCCAACACTTTGACCTGCTATCCGTGCAAGAGATTATGGACGATCTCGAAGGGTTCGATCGCTTGAAAGAACTGATGGGAGCAGATTATGGTGCTGTTGTTTCGGACGTAACAGGCGCATTTCCGGGTGAGCCGGGATTGGGAGAGCGATTGGGCTTTCTCTACAATCGATCGCTGGTTGAACGCGGCAATATTGTCTCGGATGCGTCTTACGATCGCACCAAACTGCTCACCACTTTGATCGAACACAAGGAAGCCTTAAAAGCCGCGATCAAGCCTCACCTTGATCCTCAGACTGGCGAGATTCGTAAAGGCGCGAAGATTCAGTTACCTGTCTTTTTGACCTTTGTGCGTCAACCCTTCTGCGCCAGCTTTCGTATTTCTGGACACCCTGGGACAGCACCCTACGAGTTCATGGCAGTGAACGCCCATCTTTATTTTGGGGACAGCATCGAAGACCGACGGCAAGAGTTTGATGCGCTGATGGAATGGATTATGGGGCGAGTCAAAGAAGAACAGGGTGCGTTCTCCAGCTACATTCTTCTGGGCGACCTCAATCTGGATTTTGATAATCCAGCACAAGACCGACCTCGAATCGAGGCGCACATTAAAACGTTCAACCAGGCGATGGGCAAGACTGCCAACGTCAACTTTCCCTTCATTGACATTCATCCTCAGCGCCAGCAACCCTTTCGTACTAATGCCCGTTCCAGTGAGACGTTCGATCAGATCGCCCTATTCAGCCGTGAGCCAAGGTTCCCGACTTACAAAGAGAATGCCATGATGGGGTCGCAAGCTCGTGGTCCCGATTATGGAGTCTTTAATTTCGTGGATTGCTTCGGGATGCGCTCGGTATTCCAGCGATCGGGAAATTGTCAGCCAGCGAGAAGCGATCTTTTTTCGCCAAGTTTGAGCATGAGATTAGCGACCATCTACCACTATGGCTACGACTACCACTGCCGGAAGCGTAAATAATTCATTCAAGAACCTACGGGAATGACCACACTGTGGAAGAAGGCTCAGGATAAAATGCAGCTACAGTGTGTGGGTTTGGTGCGGGCAAATTTATCTATCAAATGAACTATGAATGTGCAAGTGCTAAAAATTGAACCTGGAAATAATGCCGATTCTTGGGATGTGTGGCTTGCCCTGCCGAATCAGCAGGTCAGTTTTCATTTTGTTCGTAAAGCCATTGCTATTGGCAAGTACCAGGGCTGGAGTGTGACGAGTGAACTGCGCTTTTATCAGACGTTCCAATTTAATCAGCACATCACTCATCAAGTTCATCAACTGCTTCGGCAGGTGATTCAAGGCGACAGCACTGAGTTCCCGATTAGCGTGGGGCAATTTTATACCCCTGAAGCAGCAAAGGCAGAGATGACAAGGCGACTTGAGAATAAGCGGTGAATTTGCACCCGTACCAAAACCGTTTGATGCAAATTCTTGATTCAACGCTTCGGGAACAGATTTAACCGATTGTTCAGAGTTTGTAGGAGGCGTATGAAGTATTGGTCATCCGAGGAAGCTGCCTTTCGGTGTCAATGGCTATCAGTCCGGCTAGAGCAAATCGCTCAAACTTTTGGGCAAATGGCAGCACTGAGTCAGGATGAGTTGCAGGCAGACGCGATGCTTGTATTCCTCCGCCTGACTGAAGGACATAGCTGGAACTCAGCGCGATCGATTTAGACGTGGAGAGCGCCTTTGAGCTTGCCGAGAACGGTAATGATCGCACTGGCTTCTACACCGGGAAACGACCTTGGCAAGTAGCGAGTGCCGTCTTGCTCTTTTTGGCTTAGTGCAGCGTTAGGCAACGCGAATTCGAGTAATGGCAGTTTTTTTGCTTAAAACCAAAAGAAATACTGGTGGAGATGCTTGGTCTTTTGGAGTAACGCAGTGCGAGTCGCTCCGCTAACTCAGTGCAGCAGATCTATAATGTCGAGCAGAAGAAATCCTGAATTTATTCGCTGAGGTCAGCGCGTATGAGTTGGCAAGAGCATCACATTCAAAGTGAACGGTATGCTAGTCT
>JADEXW010000059.1 GCA_015206935.1 Pseudanabaenaceae cyanobacterium LEGE 13415
GCTCATAGATCTCAGAGACATAGTGAAAAAACTCGATTGCGCGATCTTTTCCCACATTCAGCCCGTGAAATTTCCCGATCGGAAACCAGAACGAGAAATCATCGGTTAGCATCTCGAAAAAGGCTTCCCATTCTCCGGTTGCAAGTCCATGTTCAAACTGAGTAAACGCTTGTTGTGCAACAGATAAGGTATTTGCAGCTTCTGAAGTCATAATTGATCCAACAGCATTAGGGGTGATTGTTCAAATTAAGTGTACTGCGGTGCTGGATAGTTAAAGTTTCACCACTACTTTGCCGCAGTTTTGACCGCTGAGGAGGTATTCTACTGCATCTGGAATGGATTCAATTCCTTGAAATACAGTTGGGTCAACCCTTACCTTTAGCTTGTCACTTGAAGCGCTAATGCTTTGTACGCAAGCTGACTCTCAATCATGGAGGCGTTGAGTGAGGATTGCGCGTGATTCTAACATTGATATCGCAAGCGGAAAATATCTATGTTGTAAAAGTTGAGCAAGCCCAATCGAACTTACACTAATCCCGATCGACTTCTTGCAGTGCTTCCAAATAATCGATCGCGGCTTCAATCCGACTCCGATAATTACAAGCAAATTCCTCAAACCACAGCCCCTCATTTGAATGCGGATCGAGATTTCTTAACCATTCTTCCGCCTTCATCGTCAATGCTTGACGACGCTGTTTCTTTAATTGTTCAAGACGTTCCTGTTTCTCTCGATCAGCTTGTTTGAGAGCTTCTTCACGCTCTTGTTTTAATTCATCAAAAAGTCGATCATGAGATGAACTAGACGCAACCTGCGGTGGAGCATCAATATTAGACGGACTGGGCGCAATCTGCGGTGAGGTATCTACTTGTTTAAGCAAATCCTCGATCGACGATCGCGCCACCGATTTCGCTTCTGGTTTCGGGCGAGGTTCAGAAGCATCATTGTTCAAACTACTGAGCAATTTATCGATCTCGTCCATAGTCCGTCTGGGTAAATTAATCCGCGATCGCGTTCATCAACACTTCGGCAAGGCTTAATTCTGCCATATCATCCATTGTAATCGTGTCGCAGATGTCGAACTTCGCGCCCACTCCTGCAAGCTGATCATCTAGGGCTGTGAGAAATTGTTTTGCACCTGGATCATTACCAATTTGTAGGAAAGTGATCGCTAATTCTTCATCACGCTCCATTTGCTCAGTCGATCGAATAATGGACTCGATCACCGCTCGTCGATCGTCTGGTGCGCCATCCGTCACAACTAAAATCGTTTCGCCTGATTTGGTCTTTCCTGCGGTTTTGCGTTGGAAATAATTTTGCGTCGCATCCCATAACACGGCTGAAAGATTGGTTGATCCGATCGGATCATTCTCCATAAAAATCTGTTCAACTTTGCTCGAAGTGACATCATCGTAGCGCTTGAACCGACTGGAGAATAAATAAACCGTGATGCCTTCTGGATCAAATTGCTCACATTTTCGAGCAAGTGCCAGCGTTGATTCTTGGAGTGCTTCCCAACGGCTACGACCTCCAGCCTGATCCACCACCGACATACTGCCGCTTTTATCCAGGATGAGAGTATAGTCCCGATTCTTAAGCGATTCAAAACCTGACATGGGCAACTTCTCCTTTAGAATTCGCCTTCAGTTTTCCCAAATCATGACTACAGTCAGCCAATAAAAAATCCCGGAAGTTACTTCCGGGATTTGTAATGTAGAGGTTAAAACTCTAATGCCTATTTGATCATTCCCAACAGCTCAGGAGCGGGAACAGAAATTTGAGGAGTGGCTAAACCAGGTAGCGTTGTCATTTGTTGAGCAACGACCGGAACCGCATTTCGGGCATTTTGCGCCACTTGAACCGTTTTCACGTCGTAGGTTTGAGTGATCAGTTTTGGATAAAGACCGATCGCAACGATCGGGACAATCAACGCAGCAGTGATAAACAATTCTCTAGGGTTCGCATCCAAGAACACTTCTTTCTCAACTGCTTTCCCTTCGTTGCCGTAGAACATTTCACGCAGCATCGAGAGTAAGTAAATCGGAGTGACAATCAAACCGACCGCAGAGAGCAAGACGATCACCGTTTTGAAAACCGAGGTGTAAGCATCACTCGTGGTCAAACCAAGGAAGATTGCCAATTCCCCTACAAATCCGCTCATTCCAGGCAGAGCCAACGAAGCCATCGAACAGATGGTGAACAGTGCGAAGGTCGAAGGCATTTTCTTTGCCAAGCCGCCCATATTATCCATGTTCAGCGTATGAGTCCGATCGTAGGTCACACCCGCCAAGAAGAAGAGCGCCGCAGCAATCAAACCGTGAGACACCATTTGCAGAACCGCACCACTCATACCCAACTCAGTAAAGGATGCAATACCGAGCAGCACAAAGCCCATGTGCGAAATCGAAGAGTAAGCCATCCGACGCTTCAGGTTGCGTTGAGCAAAAGAAGCGAATGCACCGTAGATGATGTTGACGATTCCAAGGATTGCGAGAACCGGAGCAAAGTACACATGAGCATGAGGAAGCATTTCCATGTTCATGCGAATCAATGCGTAACCACCCATTTTGAGCAACACACCCGCCAGAATCATCGAAACTGGAGCAGAAGCCTCACCGTGAGCATCAGGCAACCAAGTGTGGAGCGGGAAAATCGGAAGTTTGACCCCGTAAGCAATCAGCAGACCAGCGTAAACCAATAATTCAAAGGATAGCGAGTAATCTTTCAGCCCTAGCTCTTGCATGTTGAAGGTGAAGTTGTCACCGTAGAATGCCATTGCTAATGCGCCAATCAAGATGAAAATCGAAGCTAATGCAGTGTAAAGAATGAACTTTGTTGCGGCATAAAGGCGCTTGGGTCCACCCCAAATTGCTACCAAGATATAGACCGGAACCAGTTCAACTTCCCATAAGAGGAAGAACTGAATCATGTCTTGGGCACAGAAAACCCCAATCTGAGCAGCGTACATCACCAGCATCAGGAAGAAGAACAGACGCGGCTTGTTCGTCACCTTCCAGCCTGCGAGCATCGAAAGGGTTGTCACCAAAGCGGCGAGAACTACCAGCGGCATCGAAATTCCATCGACTGCGAGCGACCAGTTAATTCCAAGTTGCGGAATCCAGGAGTAGCTTTCGGTCAACTGAAAATTCGGGTTCTGGAAATCGTAATGCTTCCAGAAGGTGTAAATCGAGAGAACGAGATCCGCCAAACCGACCCCTAATCCGTACCAGCGAACCGTCTTCCCTTCTTTATCGGGGATGAGCGGAATCAGGAACGATGCTGCGAGGGGCAACATGATTAGAGTGGTTAACCAAGGAAAAGAAGTACTCACCATGACATTCAGTGACCAGGTTTGTAGAGAGCAGGGTGTAACAGTCGGTGTAAAGCACCAGTAGACTCAATCCGCTAAGAAGCCCAATAAATGAATAAGAGCGATCGAACGATGGGCGGCGGGAGTCGTGGCGGCGAATGATGTCTCTAAGGCGAGGCTGCGGTCACAATTCCCACAAGGTACTTGGCGGATCAAGTGTTTCGCGTGGAGGACAATCCAATGAGGATTTGTACCTACTGAGATAATCTTACTCCAGTTTTGTTAAGCAAAGTGAACTTAATCGACGGAATGTAGTGTTTTTTGCATTGAACTCTCAGCAGGTAAGACATAGAGATCCTTTATCCACAGGTCTTTCTGGTGATGACACTGCGATTCTTCTCTATGAATCACCGCAGTTACGGATTAAAGCGTCCGCAATCGCCAGAACTTTACAATGGTTTACATTATAGTAATCTGTAATTGATTGTGACAAAAATTTAACAATTTGCTCTATCCTTGGTGGATGTGGGTTTGAGTGGATTTTTGCAGGAAGGGATAGGGGAAATTTTGAGGGTTTTGAGTGTGTCGATCGACGTTTCCTGACATTTGCTTTGTGGTTGTTACGGATTAGGGCGAACAGGATTCGTGACGATGTGATAGCAATTTGATCAATGAATGCAACACATCCGGAAATTGTCGTCCAACCGCGAACCCCGGTAGAGACGTGATGCCATCACGTCTCTACGTCGTCGGGTCAACGCGGAATCTGTCGCATTCATTGGTTGAATTGGTACAAACAAATTTCGTGCCGTGGCGAATGAAATTAGAATGATGTAAACAAGTTTCGCACCGTGGTGAATAGAATTCGCGGCACTACACATCTGTCCGCCAAAGGTAGAACAAACAAAGTCCGCCTGACGCGGACTCATGAACTACGATCGCTTTACCGAAAACACTATTCCTTGTAACGCTTTGATCAAATATCCGATCTGACCGTAGCTGTAAACGAGATTTTCAAAGGATTGGGCGGGATCAGTGGAAAGTTTGATTGATTTGTAAAGTCCTCGGATTAGACGCTCTCCACCGCGCTGAAATTGTCCGAATCCTGCTTCTCCCGCGATTTGTTCTCGGTAGCATTCGCTAATTCCTTGCCACCAGCCTCGATCGAGAAACCATTGCCGTTTGACTCGCTCTGGAGCAACATGATGAGCGACACAAGCATTCGGCAAATAGGCGACTTCCCAATCTGTTTTAAGTGCCAGATTAGTCATGTGTAACTCTTCATTTGAAAGAAGATTTTTGCCAACGCGCCCCAAGTTCGGATCGAATCCGCCAATTTGATTGAGAAAAGATTTGCGAATCGAATAATTTAAGCCGCGTGGAGTCAATCCAGGACGATCGATGTTAATGACGGTATCGCCCAGATCATATGCGCCTAAATTTCCCGCTAGCCCATCAGAGAGCCATTCTGGGGCTGTCATTCCGTCTGTCCAGATTAAAGTAACTTTACCGCCAGCGATCGCAAGTCGCGGATTTTCTCGATAAGCGGCATAAATCGTTTTGAGCCAGTGTGGAGACGCGATCGCATCATCATCTAAATACGCCAGAATTTCACCATAAGCAATTTTTGCCCCGGTGTTTCGTGCAACGGACAATCCTAGCTCTGACTCGTAAACGTAGCGGAGTCGTTCATCTTTGAGGCGGGATTCAACGATCGAGCGAGTTTGATCCGTCGAGGCATTATCGACGACGATGATTTCAAAATCAGGAAAATCTTGAGCGAGTAGACTCTCGATCGCTAAACCGAGATAACGACCGCGATTGTGAGTACAAATAATTGCGGAGATGAGCGGTTGCGGCTTGACCATAACAGAACTTGAAGAAAATCAAGCTCAGAGTACCCGAACCGCTTAGTCTTTCATCTTGCTGTGTAAGCTGACTAAGGTTTCTGCCAGTCCAGTCAAGCGATTTTCGAGATGCTGTTTACGATCGAGCAACTGGCGAAGCTTGTGATATCGAGCGATCGCTAAACTCAAACTGGGAATTTGATCGGCTGGACAGGGATAAGACCAGCGTTGCCCATCTGCATTAATTCCACAAAGACGATATCCAGCTTTCGGTGCGCCTTTTGTACCTGGAATCGGAGAGGCGCAGATTTCTTCGATATAAGTCATTAAGCGATCGACTTCTGCATGACGTAAAGTTGAAAGATCTCCTAATGGCTGACCGGAATCGGATTCGAGCCAACCATCAACGATCGGGCCTTCGAGGTAAAGATCTTGAATTTGTCTCAGCGTTTGATTCAGTTCAACTTGCCAATTGTCTGCGATCGATTTCATTTCCAGCAATAAAGTAGAAGCGAGGGCTGGATTTGCGGCGTTACGATGACTCGTGAAATTGGGAGTTTTGAGCTTGGGTAAATTCAGCGGTTTGGGTTCACTCTCGATCGAGGGCGGCGTAACGATTTCTGGCTCGATCGCTTTTGGTGGTTTCGTGTGGAGATCAAAAGAAACCGGACGCTGAGTAGGTTCCGGTTCTGGAGTTGGCGCAGTGGATAGGGTCGGGACTTTCTTATTGAGTTGAAGCAAAGTATCTTCAATCCGACGCAAATCTTTTTTCATCGCTGCTTGAATTCCCTTGAATCGAGGTAAAGGTTATTGTAGCGGTGAATTCAATTTCAGGATAGCTTCTTTATGGCAACGCTCATTTTAGTAACTGGAGCCGCTCGATCGGGCAAAAGCGAATGGGCGGAACGATTGGCAACTGAATCTGGAAAATCTGTCATCTATATTGCGACCGCTCAAGAGAATCCAGAGGATTCAGAATGGCAAGCTCGGATTGAGAAACATCGATCGCGTCGTCCTGAACGTTGGCAGACTCGATCGATTCCTGTGGATTTGAAGGCTGCAATTCTCGATTCAATCGCTTCAGAATGTTTATTAATTGACTCGCTTGGAACTTGGTTAGCGAACTTATTAGAACAGTCCGAGAGTGAATGGCAAGAAACAGTCGAAGCGCTTTTAGGTAGTTTTGAGCAGACAGAAAGCCTGATTATTTTTGTTGCAGAAGAGACCGGATGGGGGGTGGTTCCAGCGTATCCGATCGGGCGATTGTTTCGCGATCGATTAGGAAATTTGACGCGGAGAATTGGCGCGATCGCACAGACAACTTATCTTGTGACGGCTGGACACGCATTAAATTTGAGTCAGCTTGGAACTCGATTGCAGTAGCTTTAAATTTATCTATAGCAATCCTAAATCAGTCGTGAAATGCAAGGTTGATCTTGCCCCCTAACCCCCAAGCTTGGGGGGACAAGACTCTTAGCTCCCAGAATTGGGGGTTTGGGGGCGTTCCCGAATTTCACAACTCAAACCGGATTGCTATAGGTTCAATGAATGCTTTGTGTGACAGCTTTTCTGTTGCCAGTCCCCATCCGGTCGCCATTCTCCAGCTTGATTGCCGCGCAAAATCTTCCACGCGACCGGGATGGCGCAGAAAATCAAATTCTTCCAAACAGAAAGCTACCAACCCAGCAATAGAACCCTATCGCGACTTGGTAGCGAGTTATGGTGATTTGACTCTAGGACACATCGTAATTTTGACGGGGTTTCGCGCGGAAATCTGTATCGAAGATTGCTCAAATTCGTCGATTGATGAGAATCACAGACAAAGCACGATCGAGCAATCATTCTAGAAAAGCCATTTCACTGAACGCGCTATGATTCGACTCAATCAATTCATGATGGGCTTTTCCGTTGCAGTCGGTTGCTTGATTATCGGCATTCAGAACACGCCCAAACTCTGGCATCAATTTCAACTCTGGCAGCACGCTGGAGTCTCGTGTGAACAATCGACCGAAGACGGAAAAGCCACTTTCTACGGAAGCGATTGTCGTTAAATTTCTTTCATTGCTTCATTAATTTGTTGAGTCACAAATGGCAAAATTTCTTCGTTTGCACTGTGGGATTTGCCTTCAGTGAAAACGACAAGCAGATAAGGTTGTAACTCTGGCAGTTCAATATACGCAGCATCGTGACGGACTCGGCTCATGAATCCCGCTTTTGACCAAACTTTCGCAACTTGAGGCACACCACCCCCGATAAAGCCAACGATCTGATTTTCGGGATCAGCTTCGAGATCTGAAGGATGCAGCGATCGCTGCATCAGTTCCATCATCGATTGCGATCGCTCTGGTGTGACCGCAACGCCGCCCACGATACTATGCAGCAATTTCGCGGTTGCATTCGTGGTGAGCATGTTCCGATTCTCGAAATCTTCACCGTAAAAAGCGCGTTCTCGCCCGTAAGGTCCATCACACCAAGTTTTCTGATTTACATTAATCGTTGTGAACTCTGACCAGTTCAATGATTGAAAATAGCGATTCACAATATTGCGCTGATATTTCCAAGTTTCAAACGGCCCCGGTGGCAGTTCAGGTCCACTCGTCGTTCCACTCAGCACATCCACAACCAGTCCAGTGCCATCATTGCTCGAATCGACAATCATATCGTGCATCGCTCGATCGAGTTCAGCAGAAGGCGGAATCATACCGCGTTCTAACCATTCGTGTGCTGCAACCAGATAAAATAACTTGACCACACTAGCGGGGTAGATATTTTCAACGCCGCGATACGAGAATCCTCTCGGCGATCGCTGCCAGAATTCTTCGGGGCGAATCGCTCCGCCAGTATTGACGAACACGGGCGAGTCATACACAATCCAGGTGATTGCGATTTGATTCGGCGCAAGTCCCGGAAACTGTGCCCAAGTCGATTGTAAGACTCGATCGCCCAAGGTTTCTAACCGTTCGTCTTTGTGGAAAAAAGTCATAGATCATTGAAAGTTCTGTCTTATGCACTATCGCACGATCGCGAATCTCAATCTCTACGATTCACTGGATTTAAATCGATTAGCAACTCAAGCCGCAGTCGGTCGCTATCTCAAAATTTTGTCGGATGCACCGCTTCAGGGGATGACTTGTGAAGATGACTATCCTGGCTATCTTGATCCACAGGATTTGAAGTATTTAGAAAAAACTGAAGTGCCGTATCAGGCTCCGGTTTGGACAGAAGCAGAAATTCGCGATCGTATTTTTGAAGTGATTGCTTTTACTCACGCGGCGATGTCTGTTCGGAATGAGTATCTTTGGGGTGGAACGGTTGCACCGAACTATGATTGTTCGGGATTGATGCAAGCCGCGTTTGCTTCAGTTGGAATTCAGTTGCCGAGAGATGCGTATCAGCAGGAAGCCTTCTTGCAGCCTGTTGAGACATTGATTCCAGGTGATTTAGTGTTCTTTGGCACACCTGAGAAAGCAACGCATGTCGGGCTTTACTTAGGAGATAATCGCTACATTCATAGTTCTGGAAAAGAAATGGGACGAAATGGAATCGGGATTGATCAACTCTCGGCAGAAGGCGATCGAGTGAGTCGAGACTATTATGCGTTGTATCGAGGAGCGGGAAGAGCCATTTCTAGCTACATTCCCCAACAATGATGTCAATTTTGATTTGGTTATTTGCGGCAATTAGCTTTTTTCTTTCGGTCTGGATTGTTGTTCCAGCGCCCATTTTTTCTTTGTTGCCGCTGAGTGTGGGCGCACCAGAAATTAGCCCCTGGTTAGTGTTGACGAATACGATCGCGGCTTTACTTGCACTATTTCGCGTTCAGTCTTTGCCGTTGTTTATCGGAATGCTATTTGCTCTGAGTTTAAGCCTGCTTCCGGTTGCACAGTTACCAAATACTGCACAACAAGCGAAGACTGCAATGATATCGAGTTTAGGTGATGTACAGCGAGTGTTGCCAAACTTTCGAGCTGCACCGTTCGTTGTGTTCGATGCGTTCCGAGGTATTCCAAAAGCTGAAATTCGCAGAACCTTAAACATTCCGGTTGCAAGTCCTGATAATGTAGCGCTGACAATGAATGTGTATCGTCCGATGAAAGCAGGGAAGAATCCAGCGATCGTACAAATTTATGGAGGCGCTTGGCGATCGGGAACTCCGAACTCAAATGAAGACTTTAGTGAGTACATTGCAGCACAGGGCTACACCGTTTTAGCGATCGACTATCGACACGCGCCACAGTACAAGTTCCCAACTCAGCTTAATGATGTTAGAACCGCAATTCAGTTCATTTTGCAAAATGCAGAACAGTACGAAGTGGATATCGATCGCATGGCAATCATGGGACGATCCGCAGGTGGACATTTAGCAATGCTAACGGCTTTTGCAACGGATGCTTTTCCGTTTCGTGCCATAGTGAACTACTACAGTCCAGTTGAACTCACTGAAGGTTATAACAATCCACCTTTCCCTGATCCGATCAATAGTCGTGAAGTGCTAGAAAACTTTCTGGGCGGAACTCCGATACAACTTTCAGATTTATATCGGCAAGCCTCACCTTATCAGCAAGTGCGATCGAACCTTCCACCTATTTTGATGATTTATGGCGGCAAGGATCATATTGTGCAATCGAAATTTGGTCGCAGCTTGTCTGAGAAATTGAAGCAGAATGGCAACACTGCGATATTTATTGAAATTCCTTGGGCAGAACATGCCTTTGATGCAGTGTTTAATGGAGTGAGTAATCAACTCTCGCTCTACTATACAGAACGCTTTCTGGCATCGATGCTTAAGTGATTGATTCAACGTTCTCGTATAGTTCTGCAATGCTAATCTGCACATCAAATGCGTTGAGTGTTAGAACTGCATTCGGATCATTGTATAGAGTCAATAACCATTGATTCGCCGCAGTTTTCACATAATGTTCGATCTGAATCTTGTACTGATCAATCAATAGATATTCGCGAAAAGACTCGATCGAGCGATAAGCAAGAAATTTCTCGCTTCTATCGTGGTTCTGCGTTGATTTTGAGAGAACTTCTGCAATAAAACAAGGATTGATCACTGTGTCGGTACGTCCTGGTTGAAGTTGAATCGGTCGCTCTAGAACCATGACATCAGGATAAACGTACAAAGACGGCTCAGGAATCCAAAGCCGTTGATCGGTTGCAAAGACCCGATAAGGTTGACCCCGCAAACCTGATCTTAAAAATGTTGCAAGCGCGATCGACAATTCATTATGATCCGGTGTTCCTCCAGTTATCAAAACAATGTTCCCGTTGATATATCCATGCCGCTCGTCCGAATTTAATTCAAATTCGAGATATTCTTCGATTGTTGTTTTCTCAGTTTGAGTAATCACGATCGCATCACTCGTTATCGTTCACTCTCTCAGTTTATCGCACCCTTGGACGAGACTTCAGCACCTTCAATCGCTGCCGTAATTGCTCAATTTCCGGCTTTTCTCGTCCATAGCGCCATCGCACATAGGCTTCGGAAATTTCTCGAATTGCAGTCGATCGATCTTCGCTTTGAATTTTCTTTGTCGATCGAGCATATTCTAATGGCGTATCTGCCGAATTCTTCTGATAGCCCTGGGACGCAAGTTGAACTAACATTTGTTGATAAAGTCGCTCCATCGGTGCTAACTTCCGCATCCGTTGATAAGTGCGCCATTTCTGCCAGCCTTGACCCATTAGCCAAACTAACATCGAACTACCAATAATGATCAAAGTGGCAGTAAAAAAGCCTTGTAAGCCTTGAGTAAACAGTGCTAAAAATGCACCGATCGCATTTCCGACGATCCGAATCACTTCACTAATCCAAGCAGTAACAGGTAAGGGCAACCATCCTGCCACCCAGTTCCAAAACCGCTGTAATAAGCTAAAGGGTTGATAGTCCTCAACTGAAGGTGGGATTAGCTCATGACCGGGAATCGGATCGATCGTAAACCATCCCATTCGCGGAACAAACATCTCAGTCATTGCATAAGCATCAGTGTTCCGAACAATGTAGAGACCTGTGAACGGATTGAACTGTCCCGGAGCATACCCAGCTACTAACCGCGCGGGAACTCCAATCGATCGCAGCATCACAGTCAGCGCAGTCGAGAAATGATCGCGATCGCCTCCTTTATTTTTCAAAAATGCTAGAACTAGATCTTCGTCGGGCTTCAAGCGTTCAAAATCTTGCCGAACTCGATAACGCTGTTTCAAATACTGTCCGAGATACAGAGCTTTTTCATAATCCGCAGCTAGTGAATTCTCAGAAGTTGCTAAGATTCGATTCGTTTCTGCTGCAATCTGTTGAGCAATGTTAGATGGAATTTGCAAATGCGGACTATTCTGCGGATACTCTGCTTTCATCGAATTCAAACGTAGCAGTGTTCGATCGCGGTATGGAACAGCCGACACCACACTATAAGTAATGCCATTTCCTAAGTTAATTGGAGAACGCAATCCTGCTTCTGGATCGATCGCGATTTCATCTGTCGGGAAAAACACTTCTCTCGCTCGATCGAGTGCAGGAAGTAAGTTTGGCATGTCCGAAATAATCGAAAAGGTTTGCACCACTTCACGAGTCCGATTCACACTAACCGGAGTCGGCAAGATAAATCGATACGACCAAGGCAACCGTTTCACCGTCTGCGTTTTATCATTGCGCGACACTTCCCAACCTTGCCCCGTGTAGCGATCGAACGCCATCACCCGCCAAAAGCCTTCAGTCTGCGATCGGACTCGCATAATTGCTCTGGGCTTAAGCTTGCCGCGCTGATTTTGATTGATCTTGTCTCCAAATCCTGCGTAGAATTCTGCTTCTGGATCACCCTGTTGCGATCTGCCTTGTCCTGTTCCGCCTCCACGAATTCCCGCTCTTGGTTCTCCACTTGATGCGATGCTTGGATTGTTGATCACTCGATTGTCAAATCGTTCATGCACGCTCACCGGAGAACTCACTGGAAACATTCGCAGTTGATAGCCTGGTAAGCGGGGCATAAACGCAAAAAGTACTAATCCTAATGCAACTACGATCGCAAAAATTGCAGGTAACACCCGAAAATTCACTTTCTTAAAGCTCGTGCGCTCTAGTTTGACCACATCTATCCCTAGGCGCGAACAATAATCGAGCATCAGAACTGGAAGCGCGATCGCTAAAAATATCAGCAACATCACCCCAAATAGCATCGTTTGGCTCAAAGTACTGGCGACTGAGAGCAACACCAATCCGATGATCATCGAATAGCCCAAATCTTTGCGACGCGGCAAATCGAAGCTATGTAGCACTTGAATCTGAATCAAGAACTCTGCTAAGAGCAATCGATTATCACCTGATTGAGCATTTCCGAACATTTTGGCGAAAAAGCTGAATAGCACGATCGTCATGGCGATCGCTAACAAAAACTTGAACCCAACATTTTTCTTACGTCGTCGATGCCAACTCCAACATGCCCCGATCGCGCTCAGAGGAATTGCCCAGAGTGCTAACTGAGTTTCCGCCGCCAAATCGGTCGCCAAAATTCCCACACTGACAAGCGATTGCGTGAGGACTCGAAACAGAATCGACTCTTCGGGTTTTGCCTCTGGAATCGCTTGAATCCGGGCTTGGACTTGTTGCCACCAGTTTTTCATGAAGACAAGATGAAGGGGAAGTTCACCCTCCAGAGTACCCGCGATCGGGCTTAACTATCGAAAATTCAGGGTTAAAGCGTTGTTGTTTGCTGTATCGGTATCAAACTCTATTACAGCTTATATCATTGGTTGATCTGTGATTGCAGAGAGGTTTCGCCCCCTAAATCCCCCATTCTGGGAGACTTTGAAGGTGGAAAACACTTTGAAATTCTAGAAATTCTTCTTGCTCAAAGTCCCCCAAATTTGGGGGATTTAGGGGGCATTAGCCGATTCAACCGAAGCCAATCTCTCCTAAAAAGGATTGTATCGAATCGAGAAGTAAAAGCCTCGATCCTGAATGGCATTGCGTTCATCCTGCACCTGAATCAGCGGCACACCATAATCAACCCTTAACAACACACTCGGTGTAATCTGCCATTGAACGCCTAAACCCAGACTGGCAAGCCATTGAGGATCAGGATTATCCGATCGATTATTCCACCCCGTTCCAAACTCCACAAACGGTTGAAGTTGTACGATCGCAGGATTTCGACTGACTGGAATTCGCAATTCAACTAGTCCTGTTACGCCGTTATCTGTCACAATCTCATTCTGCCGATAGCCTCGAAGCGATTCCACACCACCGATGCTAAATCGTTCCAGCGATAACAATGAATCTGGCGTTAATTGAGCATTCAATCGCGTCAGTAACACAGGACTATTCGGCTGATTAGCAAGTCGCTGCACCCATTGGAACTGTCCCAACCAGCTAAAGAACTTTGCATCTGTTCCAGAATCGTTCACGGTTGCATTAATCGCATCAATCCCGAAACTAAACTGCGATCGCGCAGCAAGCACTCGATTGGGCAAACTGCGATCGATCCAATCCTGAAAAAATCGAATCGCGGTCACATTCGATCGACCCTCTTCGGGCCCCTCAGAAAACGAGAACGGAATATCATCCAGCAAAAACGTCCGACTCCGCCGCAAATCCAAACTCACCCCTAATCCCACTTCCACTTGAGGAGTCCGCACGATCGGCTGACGAATCCCCGCAGAAATCGTTTCGGCTCTACTGCGAATCCCCAAATCATCAAACGGAGCTTCAGTAATCACACTCCGATTGTTGCTATAGCGTAAGTTTAATGTGGTATTCGTTGGACTCAGCGGCACTGTATAGTTAATGTCGTAAAGGTTCAACCCTCCAGTGCGTCCGAATTCTGCAACAATTCGATCGCCCCATCCAAGTAAGTTCTCATGTCGAACAAATGCGGTTCCTTGCAGTTCTCCCACGCTCGGTGATTGATAGTTATCAAATCCAATTCCTGCCCGAAATGGGGCAGCTTCCACCAATCGAACTCGCAGCACTGAACGATCCGGCGAACTTCCG
This sequence comes from Pseudanabaenaceae cyanobacterium LEGE 13415, assembly GCA_015206935.1. Taxonomy (GTDB): domain Bacteria; phylum Cyanobacteriota; class Cyanobacteriia; order Leptolyngbyales; family Leptolyngbyaceae; genus Leptolyngbya. Next base: position 14,148 of record JADEXW010000059.1, read on the forward strand.
GCTGTGAGTTCTGCATTCACTTGCTCGAACAAGGGATCAAGTTGCAGCAAGATCAACGCATTCCTTAGCCGTTCTTGATTCAGTGGAGTCTGAGCTGCTAGATTCAGGCGACTCACGACATAGCCTTCTGGAACCCGTCTAAGTCCATCCACTTCTAGGCGTTCCAATCCACCTTCAACAATCCGAATCGTCACGGTTGTTGGAACTTTCGGATCAAAGGGTTGACCCCCAACCAAGAACGCGCCAGAAGTGATGTAACCATTACGAATATAGAGCTGTGTAATCTGCGATCGCAGTTCGATCAAATCCTCAAATCCCGCCGCTGCTCCAAACTTCTTTAGAAATTCCTGCTTGAGTGCTTCAACTTCTGCTTTCAGAACGGTTCCGCCCTGAATGTTCACCTCTTTCACCGGAAACTTAATACCAGGTGTGGGAACGGCTTCTTGGGGTGGAGTGGGAGTCGGTTGAATGATCGGATCAGGCGGTTTAGGGGTTGGTTGAATGG
>JADEXW010000399.1 GCA_015206935.1 Pseudanabaenaceae cyanobacterium LEGE 13415
CGGGAGTGGGGAGTGGGGAGATGGGGAGAGAATTTCCAACTGTCCTGCTGCTGGCTCCGTCGCCTCCGACTCATCTACAGCCGGACTCTCCAAGTAATACGGCATCTTCTCCCGTAACCGCGACTCCGGATGCCCCTCCAACCACAACCGCCCCAGCGAATTCTCCACCATATACCGCACAATCCAATGCGGCGTAAACAACTGCGTCGCCGCCGGAATATCCTGCGCCGCCACCTTCGTCTTTGCCCCGATCACCTCATCCTTGCGCTCGGAAATATAAAACTGATACAACCAGCCCACAATCTCGATCGCCTGCCAATCCTCTTCCGGAATGTCATTCACCAACCGCCGCACGATCGACTCTTGGTTGAGCAAATTCGCAGGCATAAACAACGCCATATAAAACTGAGCGCGATCGAACAAAAACGGAATCCCGTCCGCCAGCGCCTCACACTGCACCGCCAACAACCGCCGATACAAAAACTCATCTGCATTCGGCGCACGACTCGCCAAACTGCGCCACTCTTCCAACGTCGCAAAATCCAACCCCGGCAACTCTTCGGTTTGAGCGATCGCGCTTGCCTCCCGCAAAATATCTGGATCAACAAACCCCACATCACTGCTACTCAAAACCCGCCCAATGTACCGATTCACCTCCATGTATCGCAGCGCTGCCAATCGGTTAAACCACGTATACGCAATCTCATCGATCAGCATCTCGATCGCCTGTTTTTGTCCCCACACCCGCGACAATTCATCGAGATGAAACCGCAACTCCCGATACTGCGCTGCCTCGATCGCGTCCAACGTCTGCCCCGCGACGATCAATCCCCCGGTCACTTCCTGCGGCTGCACGATTTCATCCGGCGCAATGCCATACTGTTTCAACCGCATTTTGACCTGATCTCGCAATGCACCCCGCGCCCAGGTCGCAAATTTCTTAATTGCAGTCCGATTCATCGCCAACCATCCATGAGAAGCAGTATGGATTGTAACCTTACTCCAGCCGAACGCGCTGATTTTGCCCGATCTCCTGAATCAATTTCTGCCGCACCACTGCCAAATACTGATCCACCTCTTCCACCGTTTCTAAAATCGGCTTCGCGCTCAAACTCGCCAGCTTCACAGGCACGATCGGCAACGTTGGAACCTCAACGCTCTCTCCGGCTGGTGTCTGCTGCAAGAGCGCTTGAGCCTGCTGATCCACCTGAGCAATAATCCGCGATTCCAACTGTTCTAACTCGCTCTGACGTGCGATCGCAGAATCGATCGTCGTCGCCTGCTGTGCCGCTCCTTCGACCGTATCAATCGATCGCGTTACATCAGCTAAATTAATTCGCGTCGATAACTCTCCATACGCCGATGCCGCATAAGATTGCACCGATTCCCGCACTCGATTTGCCGCGATCGAGGTTTCTTGCTGCCGCTGTTGCAAAATCACTCGAACCTGATTCTGAACAGGTTTCAGCAACATCTCTAATTGTGGAATGTCTCGCGTCGGATCGCTGAGTGCCAAAATCGCTTTTGCACGATCGACTTTATCGAGTAACTGTTGATCTTGAATGTGTCGCAACTCTGGCTCTAGCGCGATCAAATCATTTTTCGCTTTCTTAAACGATGTGATTTGTGTTGTGAAAAATGACTTTAGCTTGTCATAGTCATCGACATGATCTTCAACCTCCTCCCGATGCTCTTTGATGAAATTAAAGAACGCTGCCGCACTATCTGTCCCTCGTAACTGTTGCAGTAACGTTAGCTGTTCCTGAATCAAATCTCTAAATGGTAACGTTTCCGTTTCAGCTTGTGATAACCAAGTTTGTAGCTGTCGAGTGCGATCGCTTAATGCCTTTTCATACGCCTCATACAACTTCAGCGAATCTCCTGGCGGTTGTTCACTTAGAAAGTCATTCGCCACATCCTTCGCCACTCGCAAACTTGCCGGATCGATCGCATCTCCCAATCGCACCTGATACTCATCTTGACCAGTACGCGATCGCAGTAGCTTGATCAAATTCTGCGATCGGGGGCTAACCGTTGACTGTGCTTTCCGCAGCTCCACAGCCCCTTTATTCACCAGTTCCGCCATCACTCCCAACGTATCCAATTCCGACCATCCCCAAGGGCGTGACGCAAATTTATCGGTCAAATCGCGAATCGTAACTCGACGGTATGCTTTTGCTTCATTGTCTAACCAGGTCTGCATCTCCTGATGAGCGCGATGATTCAACGCTTGTCCGTCCAGGTTCTGAACCTGCTCATCTCTAACAAACGCATTGGTCACTTGGTCTTCCGAATCAAACCAACTTTCGATATAGTCCAGCTTCTTGTAAATATTCCTCACTAAATAGCCCAATCCTTCTTTCAGCACCGATTGAGCATCCCGCGAGGACGTTTCAACCTTGTCCCCGCAGGCGAATACCGTTCCTTGAGCCAGAAGTTTGCGTAGTGCGTTCTCAACGCGCTCACGCCGCCGAGTGTTTTCATCTGATCGTGCGATCAAAATCCGTTGCACCGTGTCAGTCAGATTTCCGCTGTTCTTCCGCCGCAGATACTTATCTGTTTTCACTAGTTCATCTGCTTCTTCGAGTAAGCGATCGTCCTCTGGTAATCGTACCAAAATTTCTTGCCCTGACCCCGTTGCCATCATACAGGCTGCATCAGAGAGATCTGTGTAGCGATCGCAGTAAGGCGTAATGATGTGCAGCGTAAAGTCATTGACTGCCTGCCCATAATTTTGGTCATCAAGCTTGCGATTAAAGCCATATTGATGCCGAGAATCATACTTGAATTTCTTATCTGTAAAAATAGAATCCCAAACTAATTTCTGAAACTCAGCAATCACCTCGGCAGGATCAATCTGTGTTCTTTTAATTTCCCGTCCAATATCTTGTTCTTCATGCGTCAGGAAGCTATATTCATCCCCACTCCGTTGAATCAGCGTTTGCTTTTCTAATCGCGCTAGTGATTCTTCGACTTGTTGTTTTAGCAATCGCTTATCTTGATCAATTTGATCTAAACTCAATGTCGTTAGGTTATCAACATTTGCTCGAATCTCTTTGATGTATTTGATCATAAATAGCGTTTTCAGCAGATCGATATCAAACGGCTGAAGCTGCGAATTCTGCTCAGCTTGCGTAATCACCTGACTTACTGCGCTATCTAGAAAGCCCTGAATCGCAAGATAAAACGTATGAAACGGAACTAATGCCCCAATGTTTTTTTGATCAACTGCTTGAGAAGCAATCTGAAACGCATCGAGTAGCGATCGCTCTCCAGAGGACAAATGCTTTCCAGCCGCACCCATCACCCGGATCTCGGTGAACACCCGCTGTAACAAATTGAACTGATAAGGAATAAACGGGTAAGCCGCTGCAAAATCCGTTGCGTTACTGTACCCTGGCATTTCTGCACAGTCTTGGGTAAATGTAATCTGATTTTTCAGAACTGCCGATTTTTCCCTATCGTAGAGTGACTTCAAATAAGTCAAAACCTCCTCTTTCTTCCGTAGTAATCGCAGCTTAATCACTTCATCTGTGTTTGCAGAAGACAAGCTCAATGGGCGATGAAACCGCCCAACAATCTTAGAGAAATCATCGCCTTTCAGCTTGCCTTTGGTGATTTCGTCCATCGCTTCTTGAGAAGTCACCACGACCCAAGCTCTGCCATAGCAATGAACACCTAAATCCTCAACAACGGTTTGCAGATTGAGCATCAAACTACTGTTATCACCCACATACTGCCCCACTTCATCGACCATAAAAATCAGCCGATGCTTTGGACTCTTCGTTTCCAAATACTCCCGCACCGTCAGCGCAAACCGTTCCACGCTGAGATGATAGTTTTGCTCAGTGAAGTTAAGTAACCGTTTCGCTGCTTCTTCACTCATGCCGCGACATACCCGCAAGGCTTGAATCATCTCATCTTGGTAGAACGCCCAAGCATCCCGCTGTTCTTTCCATTCCAATCCACTCGCATCGAGAAACGCTTGCTGAAACGCTTCGTATTTCCCTTGTGCATCTAACTGACGTTCAAATTCCGCGATCGCTGGAACTGCGCCGAAATATCCCAAATGCTCATCAAACACTTTCTGGAAGACCTTAACGATCGCTTCTTTATCGTTCTTGCTATCCGCTGCCGCCTTGGAATCAATATTGAACAAAATCACATCAGCACTCGTCCGAGCCGCCTGAGTAATCTTCGCTCGTAGCATCGGATCAGGAACCCGCTTCTCATCAAAATACTCAACTGCCTGTCGCGCTCCCAGCGTGTAATTCGACAGCAAGTAAGACAGAATTTTCAGAAAGTGCGATTTCCCTGATCCAAAAAAGCCAGAAATCCAAACGCCCATTTTGTCAGTTGGTCTTTCTAGGGCTTCGGTATATCGATCGAAGAAGCTGCGAAAATGCTTATCCAACTCACGAGTAATCACATACTCTTCTAGCTCCTGCCGGATGTTCTCGCTGTCTTGTTGCCCGACTTTGATCACCCCATTGATATTGCGGTGAATGTCCTTCTCAAACAACTCAGAAATATTGACAATGCTCACAGCGATCGCTCCTGTCGGGGAATAAGTGGAAAAGCTCGGTAATAATTATCGTCCGTCAATGTATTGAATAGCCGCAGTTCGTGCCCATCGTAAGAACCCGGAAAAAACATCACGACCGGACTGCGATCAAGAATTGGATGCAGATTATTTAGAATCGTGTGCGATCGCACGAGTGGGTAACTTGCGCCTATTCCCGTCAATAAAATCAGATGGCTTTCGTCAACCACTTGTTTCTGAATTTGCGCGACGATTTGCTCCGCCCGTACCATCGGCGCAATGCGATTCTTCAAATTACGGCTACCCTGACTCGCCTCTAGGTCAAAAACTTTTTGCAGCAGCTTCCGTTCCTCTAGAATCTTCAGCAATAAATGATACAGATTAATTTCAGTGACTTTGAGTGGGTCCGGCGGTTGTCCCAATTTCAATAGAAGCTTAGGAAGATACTGCTGAACAACAGGTTCGCACTCTGGGTCATAGTCAAATATATAGAACCCAATTTCATTACCAATGCCCCGATTACTTAATAGCTGCGGATTCCGCAAAACTGACGGCAGAGCGTTTAGGCGTTGCTGAAGTGTGAGAGCCTTCATGTAAGAAATCGCGCAATTACCCCTGTAATTTTATACACGATTCTAATGATTGAGCCATGCCGTATAAAGTTCTAGTTTTTATATTTTATTAGATAGCTAGAACT
>JADEXW010000400.1 GCA_015206935.1 Pseudanabaenaceae cyanobacterium LEGE 13415
GCTGATCAGAGACGGGATGAAGGTGAAAGCGGGTCAAATTCTCGCAGAAGTGCCTTTAACCGGACGTGGACGCAAGACGACTGAGAAAGCATCGAAAGACGTAGCCTCCGACCTTGCGGGTGAAGTTCGATTTGCAGATGTGGTTCCAGAAGAAAAGAAAGACCGTCAAGGTAACACGACTCGGACTGCACAAAGAGGCGGTTTGATGTGGGTCTTGTCGGGTGAAGTGTACAACCTGCCACCGGGTGCTGAACCTGTCGTCAAAAACGGCGATCGAGTCGAAGCCGAAGGAACGATCGCAGAAACGAAACTGGTCACTGAAAACGGTGGTGTCGTTCGTTTGTCAGAAAATGCGATCGAAAACAGCAAAGGTGGACGTGAGATTCAAATCATCACCGCATCGGTCATGCTGGATCAGGCGCGAGTTCGGGCGGAAACGCATCAAGGACGCGACCAATACCTGCTTGAAACCACAGGCAATCAGACCTTCTTACTGAAAGCGACTCCTGGAACTCAGGTTACGAACGGACAAGTCGTAGCAGAACTGAAAGACGATCGCTATCACACCCAAACCGGAGGAATTATCAAATACTCTGGTGTGGAAATTGGGAAGAAGGGTAAAGCCAAACTCGGTTACGAAGTGATCAAGGGCGGAACGCTGCTTTGGATTCCCGAAGAAGCGCATGAAGTCAACAAAGACATTTCACTGCTGATGGTCGAAGACGGTCAGTACGTGGAAGCCGGTACAGAAGTTGTGAAAGATATCTTCTGTCAAAGCAACGGGGTGATTGAAGTCACTCAGAAAAATGACATTCTGCGCGAAGTCGTGATCAAACCGGGCGATCTTCATATGATCGATAGCTTGGATGATGTGATCACACGGGAAGCAACCTTGGTGAATCCAGGTCAACAAGTGATGCCGGGATTAGTGGCAGATGAACTGCGGTATGCCGAGTATGTTGAAACTCCGGAAGGTCCGGCAATTCTGCTGCGTCCGGTAACGGAATTCAACGTTCCTGATGAGCCGTCTGTACCGAGCCAAGATTCGACGAAAGAAGATTCTGGACGAGCAATCCGCCTGAGAGCCGTACAACGTTTACCGTACAAAGATGGTGAGCGTGTTAAATCGGTTGAAGGATTGGAACTGCTTAGAACTCAGCTTGTTCTCGAAGTCGATCAAGATGCTCAACTCGCAGCGGACATCGAACTGATTCCAGATGAAACCGATCCAGAAGTCATGCGCTTACAGCTTGTGATTCTTGAAGCATTGGTGATTCGTCGGGATATCGCGGCAGATGTCACCCAAGGCAGTACCCAAACCGAAATCATGGTCAAAGATGGCGACCAGATTGCGGCGGGTGCGGTCATCGCTCGAACGAAGATTCAGTGTAAAGAAGCAGGCGAAGTTCAAGGGATTCGACAAGGTGCAGAATCGATTCGACGCATTCTTGTGGTGCGTGAAGCCGATACGGTGACGATCGAAGCAAATAGCCCAACCGCGAAGAAAGGCGACCTGCTAATTGCTGGAACCGAAATCGCTTCAGGTGTCGCACTTGAAGAATCGGGTCAAGTTCTCAACGTTGCTGGTAACCAAGTCACACTGCGCGTTGCCCGTCCGTATCGAGTGTCACCGGGTGCAGTATTGCACGTCGATGATGGTGACTTGGTACAACGGGGTGACAATCTCGTGCTGCTGATTTTCGAGCGTACCAAGACCGGAGACATCATTCAGGGTCTACCGAGAATTGAAGAACTGCTCGAAGCTCGGAAACCGAAAGAAGCTTGTATCCTGGCGCGTCGGGCGGGAACGGCTCAAGTGGTGTACGGCGAAGATGATTCGGTTGAAGTGAAAGTCGTCGATCGAGAAGGCTTGATTACGGAATACCCGATCGGGCCTGGACAAAACGTGATCATCTCAGATGGTCAAGAAGTCGCTGCTGGGGAACGTCTCACCGATGGTCCGGCGAATCCTCATGAACTGCTTGAAGTCATGTTCAAAGCGAAGTTAGAGGAAGGCGCATTACACGATGCTTCTCTGTTCAGCTTGCGGGAAGTTCAAACCTTCTTGGTGAACGAAGTGCAGTCGGTGTATCAATCTCAAGGGATTGATATTTCTGACAAACACATCGAAGTGGTCGTGCGTCAGATGACCTCGAAAGCGCGGGTCGAGGATGGTGGCGATACCACGATGCTGCCGGGTGAGTTGGTGGAAATCTACCAGATCGAACAGGTGAATGATGCCATGTCGATTACGGGTGGTGCGCCTGCTCAATACGAACCTGTGTTGCTTGGTATCACTAAGGCATCGTTGAACACCGATAGCTTCATCTCAGCCGCAAGTTTCCAAGAAACAACGCGCGTATTGACTGAAGCAGCGATCGAAGGAAAATCCGACTGGTTGCGCGGTCTGAAAGAAAACGTGATCATCGGTCGTCTGATTCCCGCAGGTACGGGCTTCAACGCTTACGAAGAAGTGGGTAGTCCTGATGTTGATCCGGTTTACGATCCGACCATCTTTGATGAAGATACAGACTTCTCAGAAATGGTACTTGACGATCGCACTGCCCGGTCTTATGGCTTAGAAACGATGGATGAACGTCCAAGCTTCAGCTTTGAGAGCTTCGGTACCACTGATGAGGGTGATTCGGATTCGATCTACTCACCGATTCTCGATGATGACGATGATTTGATTGCTGATGATATGGATGACGATCTGTAATCCGCTGGACTACGCACTCATCCAATCAGTGAAAGTAATCTGATCTTGAACCCCTCCCTGAATCTTCCTACCGTGTATACATAAGTCTTTTCGCTACGGTTAAATCGGCTAATGCCCCCTAAATCCCCCAATTCTGGGGGACTAAGAGGTAAGACTCCAGCTTCAAAGTCCCCCAATTTTGGGGGATTTAGGGGGCTGAAGACGACTGAAACGCAGTGAGAAAGAGATGTGTATAAACAGTAGCCTGAAGATTCAGGGAGGGGTTTGTTTGAGTCGCAAAAGTGAAGCTTCTGATCGGCTCAATGCGCGGTATACTGTCGCTGTTTGAAGGGTTTTATACTTAATCGACAGCATGACACAGCGCAGTGAACCCGATCGATTCTCGCAATTTAAACTTTCGGTCGTCATTCCTTGTTACAACGAGTTCGGCACGATCGAGACCGTAATCCGTGCTGTGAAAGCGGCTCCAGTGCAGAACCTTGAGATTATCGTGGTGGATGATTGCTCGACCGATGGCACCACCGAATTATTGAAATCGAGATTAGAATCGCAAGTCGATCGCGTTCTGTATCATGAGACCAATCGCGGCAAAGGGGCAGCATTACGAACCGGATTTGCCGCCGTGACTGGAGAGATTGCGATCGTGCAGGATGCCGATCTGGAGTATGACCCGCAGGAATTTCCGTTGATGATGAAGCCGATTATTGAAGGTCGGGCAGATGTGGTGTTCGGATCGCGCTTTGCAGGGAATCAACCGCACCGCGTCGTTTACTACTGGCATATGGTCGGAAACAAATTTCTGACCACATTATCCAATATGCTAACCAACATTAATTTGACCGATATGGAAACGTGCTACAAAGCGTTTCGACGTGAGGTAATTCAATCGGTACGGATCGAGGAAAATCGATTTGGATTTGAGCCGGAAATCACGGCAAAAGTGGCAAGGATGGGATGTCGAATTTATGAAGTCGGAATTTCTTACTACGGACGCACCTATAAGGAAGGTAAGAAAATCGGTTGGAAAGACGGGTTTCGGGCGATCTACTGCATTGTGAAATATAACTTGTTTGTATCGAGATCCCCCTCACGATCGCAGACGAGTCAATAATTTTGGTTGAACCATGACTCAAACAAAAACGATCGCCAACATTGCAGCGTTCTACACCTTGGTGGGATGCCTTGGGGTTTTTCTTGCATTTCATCCCACGCTGCTGAGTCAATTTGCGAAAGCTCAAGCGGATACCGGAGATACTCGGTTTGTTAATTACGTTCTAGAACATACGTTTCAAAGTGTGTTTCACCCGGATCGAGTGGGTAATTTGTGGTCGCCTCGATTCTTTTTTCCGTTTGAAAACACCTTAGCGCTTTCGGAAAATATGCTGGGAGCTGCGCCGCTGTATTGGCTTGCGAGAGCATTTTTTACACCGGATCTGGCTTATCAATGCTGGACGATCGCGTGTGTTGTACTTTGCTATGTTTGCTTTGCAATTTTTCTGCGATCGTTCAAAGTCAGCCATGTCTTATCCGCATTCGGTGGATTTATTTTTGCCTTTGGCTTAGTCCGGATTGGGCGGTTGTTTCACTCTCAATTATTGCCGCAATTCTTTACGCCGCTCGCACTGTTGTTTATCTGGAAATTCCTGCGACAACCAACCCCAAATCGGCTTCGGCTCGCACTCGCTTGTATCTTTTTACAAGTTGCAGCCGGAATTTATCTAGGATGGTTTCTGCTCGTCAGCTTGCTCATTTTTGTCCCGCTGCTCCTCTGGTTCGATCGCGCAAGCTTGAAAAACACAGTTGAATTTGTGCAGCAGCATTGGCGGTCTACCCTGACGACGTTTGCAGTATGGTTTGGAGCGCTATTGATGCTGCTCTCTCCATATTTAAAGATGTCAAAGCTGCTTGGAGCGCGACCGTTTGCTGAACTGGAAGTGATGTTGCCGCGTCTCACGTCCTGGATCTATCCCTTTCCAAATACGCTTTGGTACCCCAGTCTTTCACCACTCTCGAAGAATCTGCCTTTCCCGCATGAACATCATATCTTCATGGGCTTTACGGTGTACGTCCTGGTGGGGTTTGCACTTTATATTGCGATCGCGAAGCCAAAAGTCCTTGGGGAAAGAGCGGGTTTCGTCAAAGCTTCTCTGGCGACGGCGCTGATTATTGTTGGACTCTCGCTGTACCTTGCCCCTGGTGTGTCGCTGTGGAGTATTATCTACAACACGATTCCGGGTGCATCGGCGATTAGAGCGGTATCCCGAATTGCCTTGTTCGTTGAATGTTTCTTGCTCACTGCGGCGGTACTGAGTCTCGATTCTTGGTTGAAGCGATCGCCGATTAAACCCAGAATTGCGACCGCGATCGTGCTAGTAATTTTCGGAATTAGCATTTCAGAGAATTTTATCTCGATCCCACTCGCATTTGAGAAAAAACCGATTCTGCAAACTGAAGCAGAACCGGGAGAATTAATGCGTCAAGGCTGCAATCTGGCTTACGTCAATCTCACG
>JADEXW010000060.1 GCA_015206935.1 Pseudanabaenaceae cyanobacterium LEGE 13415
ATGTAACCGAAGCGAAAGAGACTTATCTATACACGGTAGGCATTGGGGGCTTGGGGGCAACTCCGAGGATGTCCGAATCTAAACTTCTACTACTATGATTGTTTTACTTTTTCTTAAGAATAGATTGATCATCAGCATTGGTTGATTGATCGGGCTATAATAAGGTCGTTTCGTTGCTATCCCATTTCTACTGCTCCGAGGTTTGTTAAGTTGTAGCGGTAATACTCTATCCGCTTTGACTCATTGTTCTGAAGGCTGTTTGTCTAGAGCAATACCTAATATGCTTCTTGACTAGTATTACAATTGCTCGACTTATTCCGGTGACAAGACTCATTAATACAAGAGGGACAGTATGATTGGATTTACTGACATCACCATTCCTTGGTTGATTCCTCATCAGACTTGTACTCGTTCATCAACTAGCTTAAAGCCTTCAAGAAGAACACCGTTAGGCTGTTGATAGATATCTGAGAAGTGACTAGAACGAAACTTCTGCTGTGCTGTTGTGTAAATTGCACAGCAGAAGTTTAATTTGCTCAGATTTGCTAGATGAGCGGTAATATATCTTCGCTCATCATCGCCCGAACCTTGTACAAGATGAACGATGGAACAATGTCACATCAATACAAAGAGCAGCATGTTCACAATGAACACAGCGACGACCCCGGTAAATTCTTAACCCCGTTTCAACGCAGACTGTTGTTAAAGAATTTACAGCTAGAACTCCGACCAGAGTACCGTCGCCGCATTGAAATTATCTTGTTAGCAGACATGGGACAATCCCAAGCACAGATTTGTACCACACTCGGTTGCTCACAAGAGACAGCACGCTACTGGATCGCTATTACACAATCAGGTCAAGCGCATTTGTGGGATCAAACTCCGGTCGGTCGCCCAAAAACGGTCAATGATCAGTATCTCGATCGACTTAGAGAACTCGTGAGTCATAGTCCCCGTGATTTCGGGTATCCATTTCAGACTTGGACAGCAAGCTGGCTGAGTAAACATTTAGCGAAAGAAATGGGGATTGAAATCAGCGATCGGCATGTTAATCGCTTGCTCAAAAGTATGGGACTATCGAGCCAACAGCGTCGAACGGCTTGCCCACCCAATGACCCAAAAACCGCGAACAATAATATTGTGATTGGGACGCTGCAAGCCTCCTCACTACCGGAAAATTCTAGTCTGTGGATGTTTCAGCCCAAGCTGCACTCTTGAAGAGGACAAAACATGACACACCGTTCATCTGCTGAAGACATCACGCCTCAGCTTTTGTCTGATGCGCTGGGCTACGAACTTTCCGCCTCAGAGTTTGCGGATTGTGTTGCCCGTCTTCAATGGTTACAGCCTGCTGCTGGAAAGCGCTTTTGGGAAGCGACTCAGGGTGAAGTCGGTCTTTTTATAGTACTGAGTGGTAAAGTTCGATTGCTCGATCGACAGGATGAACTGTTAGCGACGTTAGGAAGTGGTGCAACATTTGGGGAGCTTTCTTTGTTTCCGGATACACCCTTTCAACCCTACGCAGCGAGAGCTTCGGTAAATTTGAGACTGGCTTATTTACCAGAGCGCTACTTAAGTACATTGATGCAACGGCATTCCCAAGTCCGATCGCATCTTTACGAGCAGGCAACTCAACGGAATCAGAACTTGTTTCAGGCTGAAGTGTCGCAAATGGCTCCAAAGGTGATTTCGATCGGGGAGCATGGGCGAAAATCTAGCACATCTCGGCGCTATTTTCCCAGTCCCACAGTTCAGATCGGGCACTTGTGGCAGGGTCTGAGTCGGCGGTATCCATTTTTTGCTCAACAAAGTGCCTCAGACTGTGGTGCTGCTTGTCTGGTGATGATTGCGCGGTACTGGGGCAGATCAATCAGTGTGAACTATCTCCGAGAAATTGCGAATGTCGATCGTAACGGGGCATCGCTGCGGGGTCTTACTACTGCGGCTGAAAGCATTGGATTCTCGACACGACCTGTAAAAGCAAGCTTGGATCAATTCGCACAGCAAAGGTTGCCTGCGATCGCACATTGGGAAGGCAACCATTTTGTTGTGGTGTATCGGATTAGTCGGAATCGGGTGACGATTGGCGATCCCGCGATCGGGCAAAAATCAATTAGTCATGCCACTTTCAAAGCGGGATGGACAGGGTTTGCACTGCTGCTGGAACCGACTGCTTTGTTTAAACGCACGCCTGAAACGGGGCAGATTTTCTGGCAGTTTTTAGAGTTAGTTCGACCCCACTGGCTAGTCTTATTTGAGGTCTTTATCGCTTCACTGCTGATTCAAGTGTTCGCATTAGTCACTCCGATTTTGACGCAACTATTGCTCGATCGGGTGGTGGTGCAACGGAGTGAGCTAACGCTCATGGTGGTCGGTTGGGGATTGTTGATTTTTGGAGTGTTCCGTGTCGCAATGACCGGATTGCGCCAGTATTTGCTGGATCACACTGCTAACCGAGTTGACCTCGCGATGATTGTGGGTTTTATTCAACACACATTTCGTTTACCGCTGCAATTTTTTGAGTCGCGCTTTGTGGGTGACATCATTGCTCGTGTTCAAGAAAATCACAAGATTCAGCGATTCTTAACCGGTGAAGCGTTATCGATTTTTCTAGATTTGCTCACTGTGTTTGTGTATGTTGCCTTAATGAGCTGGTATAGCTGGAAACTCACGCTATTGGTGTCGCTCATCATTCCGCCGTTTGTCTTACTTGCTCTAGTCGCGACTCCATTTTTGCAAAAGATCTCACGAGAAATTTTCAATGATCTCGCAAACGAGAGTAGCTACCTGATTCAATCTTTGAGCGGGATTCGCACGATTAAATCAATGGCAGTTGAACAGAGTGTTCGGTGGCATTGGGAAGAACTGCTGAATCGCTATATCAAAACAAATTTTTCGGGACAGATCATTAGTAACCGATTGGAGATTTTTAGTGCAACGATCGAAACTGTAACCACAGGGGGCTTATTGTGGTATGGCGGCTGGTTGGTGATTCAAAATGAACTCACGATCGGGCAATTGGTCGCCTTTAGTATGTTGCTAGGTAATATCATTCGCCCGTTTCAGCGCTTAACCGGATTGTGGCACCAACTTCAGGAAGTCGTAATCGCAGTTGAGCGGATCAATGATGTTCTAGAAGCAGAACCCGAAGAAGAGACCTATCAGCAACCAAGACAAAGTTTACCTCTGTTGCGGGGTCACATTCGCTTCGAGCAAGTCACGTTTCGCTACCACTCAGAGAGCGATACCAATGTTCTTGAGAATCTTAGCTTTGAGATTCAACCGCATCAAACCGTCGCGATCGTGGGTCGAAGCGGCTCAGGGAAAACCACGATCGCTAAGTTAATTCTCGGACTCTATCTACCGACAAATGGCAAAATCTTGATCGATGGACATGACATCACTAGCCTTTCGTTACGGTCTCTCCGGGAACAGGTCGGAGTCGTCGATCAAGATACGTTTCTGTTTGGTGGAACCATTCGAGACAACATTGCGATCGCACATCCGTCCACTACACTCGAAGCGATTATTTCTGCTGCTGAACAAGCGGGAGCGGATTCATTTATCAAACAACTGCCGATGGGCTATGAAACTCAGATCGGTGAAGGGGGCGGTCTACTCTCTGGGGGACAACGACAACGACTTGCCATTGCGCGATCGCTCATCGGTCAACCTCGCTTACTGATTTTTGATGAAGCGACCAGTCATCTGGATGCTGAATCAGAGCGCATCATTCAAACGAACTTAAGCACGATCGTTCGCGATCGAACCACAATTATCATTGCTCACCGTCTTTCCACCATTCGACAGGCAGATTTAATCTTAGTTCTCGATCGAGGCGTTTTAGTGGAAAGCGGAACCCACACTGCATTAATGGCAAAACGTGGACATTACTACTATCTGAATCAACAGCAATTCGCCCAAGCTTTTTAAGGGGTTTTTATGACGTATTCACGGAATTCCCAGGCTGATAATGGGTCTAAGCCCGATCGCGCTCAAGTGCTAGAACCCTCAGATTCTCAGCCTGTTTCTGAAGTTTCACCCACTCCCGAAGGGATCTGGTCTCATAGCACTCGCGATTTGCTGGATGCACTTCCGCAAGTTTGGACGAGAGGACTGCTGTACTTTCTGATTGTCTGTGCTGGAGTTGTCTTGCCTTGGTCAATGCTCTCTAGGGTGGATGAGACAGGGACAGCACGTGGACGATTAGAACCCAAAGGAAAAACCATTCGGCTCGATGCTCCGGTTTCTGGAACGGTTTCAGCCATCAAAGTGAAAGAAGGGCAAACGGTTACAGCGGGCGCTCCTTTGGTTGAACTAGAGACTGAAATGATTCGTTCTGAACTCGAACAAGCCCAAGCTCGCCTCGAAGGATTACGCAATCGCTACAACCAGCTACAATTGATGCAAAATCAACTAGGTAGCAGTCTAAATACACAGCGACTTCAAAATCAGGCACAGGCTGCCGCGCAATTGGCGCAAATCAATCAAACGAAACAACAATTGAAACTGAGTGAATCGACCACGGTATTAATTGAGGAACTTAGAGTCAAGGATCAGCAACGAGTCGATCGCTTTAGTCAGTTGCGCGACCAAGGAATCATTCCAGGGATTCAAGTCGAGGATGCAGAACGCAATTTGATCGAGAGTCAGCAGCGGTTAGCAAAGGCACAATCTGAGATTGAACAAGGTCGATCGGAGTTAGCCAAACAACAAAGCAGCCAGCAAAAACTTCAGCGTGAAGGCGAGTTAGTACTAATTGAGAGCGATCGACAGCAGAAGGAGCTAGAAGCAGAGATGCTGGACACTCAAGCCAACATTGAGCAAATTCTCAAGCAAATCGAATCACTTCAGTTTCAATTGCAACAGCGGGTCATTCGTGCGCCGATCGCGGGAACGATCTTTCAGCTTCCTGTGAAAAGTGCGGGTGCAGTGTTACCGACAGGCGGTATGGTGGCTCAAATTGCGCCTCAGAATACGAGTGTGGTGCTAAAAGCTCAGATACCGAGTGAAAATAGTGGTTTTTTGCGTGTGGGACTTCCAGTAAAGGTTAAGTTTGATGCTTATCCGTTTCAGGATTATGGAGTCGTTTCTGGTCAGGTTCGCTGGATTTCGCCAGATTCTAAAGTAAAAGAAACACCACAAGGATCGTATGAGGTGTTTGATTTAGAGATTGTTCTCGATCGACCTTACATCGAAAGCGGGAAGAAGCGGATTCAGTTATCTCCTGGGCAAACTGCGACGGCTGAAGTGATTGTGCGTCAACGCCGTGTGATTGATTTTGTGCTTGATCCGTTTAAGAAGTTGCAGTCGGGATTGAAGTTGTGAGTTCTATAGTTGTATGTATCTCAGTTAGGACATCTCTAGAAAGCTCGCAAGTTCTACTGTATATACATCAGTCTCTTGCGCTACGTTTGGGGCGGATTGTGCCCCCTAAATCCCCCAAAATTGGGGGACTTTGAAGGTGAAAAGCACTTTGGAATTGGAGAATTTTTTCTTCCCCTAAATTCCCCAATTCTGGGGGATTTATGGGGCATTAGCCGCCCCAAGCGCAGCTTATAAAAAGCGATTCTTGCTTCAACGTGCTGTCCTACGCTGCAACAGAAATCGCTTAAAGAACCACCTTAAGAGCTAGGGAAGACTCAAGAAAGCTGAGGTTGTACGACTTCCCTAGAGGAAGTAAAAACCGTCTGATCCGGATCAAGTTGAACAGCAAGACGAGCTTGCTCTAGCTGTTGCTTCAACCATTCAGCAAACAGCTCAGACAGAATCTGCAATCGAAGACTTTCATCTAACTCTGGCTGAATGATTTCTTCAACTTGGATTAAATGCGCTCCTTTTGGAGTGATGATCGGTCTTAACAGTTGCGGAGGAGTTGCAGCAAACACAGCGGCAGAAATCTCTGGTCTTAACTCCGATCGCGGAATTTTTCCACAGTAGCCCCCTTTTCGCCGCAGTTCAACATCTTGACTGTACTGCTGTGCGACCTCATAAAACTGCATTTCACCTTCTTGCAGCGCGTAATAAACCTCGATCGCCAAGTCTTCATCCTCGAACACGACCTCATATAAGACAGCACTCGTATAATCGAGCTGATGCGCGACGAAAAAAGGATCTACCCGATCGCTCAATAAATGCTCTGCTAGCTTTGCAGATAACACATTCTGATGAGCAATTTCTTCAAATTCATCGACGGATAAACAATGCTTGGCAAGCCAACTCCAGGTTGATTCTGGAGTAAGCAGATCGTTCGCAATCCGAACGGTATCTGCCGCTTGTTGTAGTTCTGTCAGTTCAACGGTAATTCCGTCTGCTGCTGCCACTTCTGCAATGATTTTACGAGATGCGATCGCGTCTGCGATCGAGGGAATTTGACAAGCTATCTTCAGATATTGAAGAATTTCCGGCAGGGAAATTGCAATCACTCTGGTCATAATCCTTGTATCCTGAGAGTCCTAGAATGATAAACGAAGGGAGAGATGCTTCCCTTCGTGATCTGGTTTGCAATTTTACTTGATCAGCTAATGATGCTTCGCATAGTGTTTCTCATGTAGCTCTTGCATCCAAGCCTGGAAAAAGACATCTATAAGCTGATTTCGCATCGATTCATTTAGCTCGATCGGATACCATTTCTCAATCTTCAGAATGTGATAGCCTAACTTCGATTGAACGGGGCCGATGATCTCATCTTCTTCGGCTGAACCAATCGCCTCAACAATCTCTGGGGTCAGTTCAGCGAACAATCGAACGCCAACAAACCCGCCATTCAATTGAGATTGTTTGCCTTTTGAGTACTCTAGCGCCAACGCACAGAAGGATGCTTTCTCGTCGCGCAGTTGCCGCACCAGTGATAAAGCAGTTGCAAGATCAACCACGAGAATTTGAGACAAAGCTACACGGCGATGTCGATCGCGATCGCCAAAATAGCTACTATCGACCATTGCACCAAACAATTGATCTTTGAGCTTGCGAGTCAGTAACTCTACTTTGATTCCTTCAGACCAAGCTTCAACACTAATGCGCTGTTGATCTAACCATTCGATCGTTGCGGCTGGACTGAGTAACTGATGCTTCATGCGAAACTCATCGCCTGCCGCTTGCCACTCTTCATCAGACACAGTAATTCCTAACTGATCGCAAATCGATCGCACGACTGCATCTTGTTCCGTCGCCGTAGTAACCTCAGCAATTCGACAAGACCGATGCAGATACGCCAAAATTTCAGTGTCGGATGCAGGTTCGATTGTGGAAATGGTGAATCCGAATGTTGTCTCTTCTGATGGAGCTTCTACGGTTGCGGTTTGTAAGTTCTCTTTCATCATGATTGCTGTATGGATAGTCTGGTTTATCGTGTGATTAGTTGATCAGGTGGAATATCTTGAATGTTGATGCGACTGCGATGAAGATCGCCGTAGAGATTAAGATAGTTGATTTCTTCAGAGGTAAGCTTGCCTTGTGCGATCGCTTCAATTGCACTATCAACATGCTCACGGGTCTGCCATCCTGCTAACGCCACATCAACCGCATTTTGGCTCAAGGCATAACGGTATAAATCAGGAACAGAAGGTTTCCAACAATGCTTTGGTAATCCTGGCGGAGGTTGATCTAGCGCATTAAACATTCCGGCTGACTTAAACGTGACGATACCCGGTCGAGTTGGATCATCCGCTTTCAAGTGGGGAAACACTTTCTTCTGAGCCGTTCGATGAGCAACATTATGCCGTACCATCACCACATCGAGGAGTGAACTATCAAGATACTGCTGCGCTAAGTCATGATCATGAAACGACGCACCAATGTACCGCACTGCGCCCATTTTCTTTAACCGCTCTGAAACTCCAAACATTCGCTCGATCGTGCGTTGACAGACAGTATTCGGACCTCGAATATCCGGAGACGCATTAATGCACTTTTCAAATGCGGGTGCATTGTGTTGATCAATCCAGCCCCAGAACAAGACATCAATGTAATCGATTCCGAGATCAACAAATTGATCAAATAGATTCGAGAAAACTGCATCTGGAGTCCGAATGATGTAGGTCACTGTTGCCAAAACAACTTTGTCACGAACCGATGAACGTCTTCCGCAAAGCTGTCTGAGCGCAGGAGCCATTGAACTATACAAGTACTGATGCAAATCGCTCGAATAGAAAAAGTAGTTAATTCCGCGATCGAACGCATACATCGTGTCTTCGCTCGAAATATGTCCTCCACCGCCTAATCCTAAGCAACTCACCGTTAGATTCGTTCGTCCTAGCTTGCGATAGAAGGGAAGGTCAGATTTCGGAAAGCGAGAATTTGCGAGTGTAAGTTCATCGCCTTCGATTGATTGAGCAGTGAACTCTAAAGATGGCTCAATAAGGTTTGTCAGTTTCATAGCGCTAGTGGAGTGTAAATGTCTTCAGAGTTGCGATTGAGGTAAGGACGCTGTAAATCAACTTGAAGCAGCGAGAAATGACGCACGATCGCATCAAGTCGTCCTTGTGGAGAAACATCGCCTTGATGCCAAGCTTCGAGCAGCCCATTAGCGACAATCTGACACCGATTCATCCCGAAGCTTTCCTGTTCTGCGAATTTGCAGTCTGGTTCTTCAGCAAGTCCTAATCCGGGAGCAAGCTGTTTTGTAAATAACGGAATTGCTTCACCAAACTGTGCTTGATGTTCTTGATAGATATCGAGCAGGATCGGTTGAATTTCTGTGTATTTCGCTTGATCGAAGTACAATACTGCCGCATCATAGCGATGATAGTCAGACGGATTGTAGAGTGCCTTAAATGCAAAGGGAATTGATGCCGCATTGAATCGTTCGGTCAGCGTTTTCATTACTGCGATCGCGCCTTCAGCCGTCAGATTAAAATACACGCGCACAACCGCTTCATCCCGGTGCTGTCCGGCATTTCCAATTGCCATGTAGAATCCGTTTTGTACCAAGTTTCGAGGTAAACGAATTGCAACCCGATCTCCAGCACAAATCAGTTGCTCTGGGTTTTCTAAATGTCGATCGCGTTGAATGTGCAATGTTAATCCACCTTGATTCACCGCAATGCTGCCATCGTTTTCCTCGCGCAAAACACACCAGTTCGGACTAAAATACCCTGTTCCTTGATTGCTGGTATGTAATCGATCGTAGAAAGCAAAATCCACACCCAAATAGTTGTTGTTATCTAAGTTCTGATGCAGTGCCAGATTCGTAGTTTCTGAACTTGGCGCAAGTGACAGCTTTAAAGAGCCATTGTAGTAAATACCATAGAGGAAATTACACAAAATCAGGGTCAAATACTTGTTTTGGATGTCTTTTGGTAGAGTCTGAAAGCGATCGATAGACTGTTGCGGTAGTTCAAGTGGCTTGTAGCTCGGATGACGAATACACCAATTCGGCTCAATTTGAAGGTTGTGGAGCATATCTTGTAGTTCTGACCACAACGGCTCGGAAATTGAAGCAGTTTGAGAAGAAACGAGTAATTGCATAATTCTAAATTGAGGACAAATTCATCGGAAGTAAATCAGATTGCTCCATGCCGAACACAGTTGAAATCGAAGCTTCTGGACGGCAGAGTAAAGATTTTGCAACTTGCAACATACAGATGCCATTGTTGCCAAATGATTTTTGATATTGCAACGTCGATTGAATCACAGTGATCAAATTCAATCCTGCAAATTGGACAGCTCGTTTAAGGAAGTCTGGACGCTGCTCTAGAATTTGCGGAAAAGTTTCTAGATATGCGATCGTAGTAGCCGCGATCGAGACTTGGAGCGCTTCGAGGGGTGTCGTAGCCATTCGCAACGATTCATCAATACTAATCGTCTTGCTAGTAATCAAACTTCCCAGCCAAATCGTGAGATAGCTCCCGATTAATGATCCTAAATCAAAGGCAGGATCGCCCCAATCTGCTCGCTCCCAATCAATCAATCGAATCACACTCGCATCAGTTGCGACAGTTTGACAGTCTGAAGCAAGCCAATCCGTCGAAACTAAGAAGTTATTCAATTTCACATCATTGTGACTCAAGCAGACCGACTGCATCGACTCGGAGAGTTCAGCGATCGCCTGTCCAAGACTGTCGTACCGTTGATACAGTGCAAAAAACTTTAAACCATCTGCTGGAACTGAACCAAAAATTTCAGGTTCAATCCGTCCGATTCCTTCAGCCAAACGACCAGAAGCGGGATGAGACTCCGTAAAATAATGGTGATAGTTCTGCTGATGAAACGTTCGCTGATGCAGTGTTGCCAGTACTTTTCCAATTTGCCTTGCAATTTCAACTGGGAAACGGTTTTCTCGATAGTAAAAATCGGCTAAATCTCGATAATGTTCTAAGTAATTGAAAACAATGATCGAATGTTCAGTATCAAAACAAACGCTTTCAGAAATGCAAGGTTTGAGCGGATGTAGTTGATCAAAGCGATCGACTAATTCCTGAATCAACCACTCCCGCTTAAACTCACCGATTGTTTTACCCTCACGATCATGAGGTTCCTGCTTGACCAACAGTTTTCGCTGATCTGACAAACTCACCAGCAGATTAAAATTTTTTGCTTGTTTGAGTTCAACTTTCGCGTGAGTTTTCTCGTCCTCGCTACAAAGATTGCGATCGACTAGATAATTAAGCACATTCTGGAAACTCAGCAAAAATGCCATAGCAAAAACTCCCTAAATTGAAGCGATTAATCAATTCGCGATCGGAGCCTGTTTTTATTTGAGACGATTTTGCAGTCTCCTGTTTTTTCCTTCTAAAACCTTCAGTGAATCGAATGGGAAAGTCAAGGTTTATGCTTTTGCTTTTTGGTCACAACTGAGAGAGATATGTCTTCAAAAATCTTTGACAGCAAAAGAAGTGGGTCATGAGACCCACAGACACAAAAGATAGCCCCTGTTGCCCTGAACAAAGCTGGATCAGACACTAATGAAGTCCCTGCCACCAGACAGATAGGTGAGCAGCATGATAATCCAAATAATCAAACCAGTCTTTGAAGAGTCCTCTCAGTGCTTGTAGTGCCTGCGTATCCTGAGTTCTAAAAGCAACAGCAATTTGATCAGGTGGATTGATATATCCCAGACTCACTGTGACCTGACTAATCACCAATCCTCCTGTCACCGTTTTGAGTTCATACTCTCGGAGTTCTTGTAAAAAGCTCTCGGAATCTTCAAATAAATCTGATCCGATCGCAGAAAGTTGAGAAATTCGGATACTCGACATGGATACTTCTCCTTATACTTCAGCATTGTTTAAACCAGGGACACACCTCCGCTCAACTAATAGCCGATCGACATCACAGATGCAGTATACAAACTCACGGCAACAGAAACTGTTACTTTGGTTTGAACGACACTTGGGTAATACTCAAGGCTCAGAACGGGATGAAGCACGAATGATACACCAGCAACGCCAGCCGTACCCCCTTTCACGTCTTCTAATGGAGCTAAATCATGCAAAAAGCTCTCAGAATCTTGAAAGAATTCAGACCCAGATGGAGAGAGATCAGAAATGTTGATGTAGGACATATTAATGTAACCAGAGGTGTTTACAGAAATAGACAAGAAGGTTTCAGCATGAAGATGCCGAAACTGTAAGGTAGTATTTGAGACTCGACGACGAATTCTAGAACTTGGGCAAAGATTTAACCACGCTGACTACTGAAATCGATTCAAGACTGATTCCCATTGATACTGTCGCTTGGCTGTTCACCCCGATCGTTTTTGTTACCACACTGATAAAGACAACTTGTGCATCGCCCCCTACGATTCGGGTATCTTCGGGGGTCAATTCATTGAGGTAGCTTTCAGAGTCTTGGAATAACTCAGCACCCGCTGGATGTAGATGATCAATTTTGATAGTAGGCACAGTTCAATCTCCTAATAATTTTGCTTGAACTGGTCCTCGATTAACAGTAGAATACTTCTAATCGAGGACGCATAGTGTTGCTTCCCACGAGCAAAAAGCGGTAGAAATGCAAGCTAGTTAAACAAATGCTGACATCGATCGAGACGACGTTGCTTCCCGGTAATCATTGTCTTGATTTACAATCAGCGCTCAGTTCAGACAGCTTAGTTCATTTCTGCCGTCTTTTTAGTAGAAGAAGGATTGGGGACTGTTGTAAGTCTTCACGGTTACAACGCTGTAGGTCTTGATCGAGATCCCAACCGTTGCCGTAAATTGACTTAAAACGCTGATGTTCACATCACCACCCCCGCGAATATCGAGGTCGCGATCGTTCAATTCATTGAGAAAGCTTTCAGCATCTTGGAACAATTCAGATCCAACGGGTCGCAGTTCGGAAATCTTGATACTAGCCATGTTGATTCTCCTAATGGGATGAGATTCCTATCAGAAGCAGAGTTCAAACTGATTGCTTTACTCCGCTTCTTTAATATCTATTCTGAGGGAAATCATTAGAAAATCAATGACTTCGACAAAGCTAGATTGTCCGAACTCAAGGAGTTATGTCTTGGTATTCCGTTCATCGATCGAGGATTGTTTAGAAACAGACTGGTTTTAAGGTGCGTCTCTGTTTGCTTGGAAGCGATGTTAGTGACTTTAGTTTTGTTGAAACTGTAGGACAGCCTGATCAACTTCGAGTCATACTCAAGTGATTGGCAAGGGAAAGACAGTCAAGACATAATTACCATTCTTTTGTCTACGAAGATGCTTTAACAGGATAAAAGTGACGATGTGGAGAACCTGCACGACTCGATCGATCATCGAAGTACTATCACCCTGCGGGAGATTGAGACGAATACCATCGGGTTTAATCTGCAAATTCAGCACTTTGATCAATCAATTCAGCACAATTCCAACCGCTCCATCTCGTCGTCGATCGCCTGCCCCGGCAAACTCTCCAGTCCGACTACGAGTCACAGCATGAACACCCCCAAAAAACATATTTTGCTGCTGCCAAAGTTCCAGTCCCTGATCAAATGGAAAAATGCTGCGGTCAATCACTAGTGGCTCAAAAGTTGGTTCTAGGTTCAACACTTCATTTTCCCAGTGGATTCGGGGACTATTCACCGCCTCCTCTACCGACATATTGAAATCTAGCAGATTGGAAATCACCTGCAAAATCGCTGTGCGAATTCGATTAGAGCCACCAGAACCCAACACAATCTCTGGCTGCTGCTGCCATAAAATCATCGTTGGAGACATCATTGAGGAGATGCGAACGTTCTCCTGCCAGTTATGAAAGCCCTGTGGATGTAGATCAGCTTCTCCGAGCATGTTGTTAGTCATGATGCCCGTCCCCGGAATCACATAGGATGAACCTTCACCATTAGAAGTCGTGACACTGGCAGCATTGCCCTCACTATCGATCGCACTTAAATGAGTTGTGCTTCCCCATTTATTCACTGCATGAGAACTTAACTGCTGGGCATAGGTCGCCAAATGCGTCGCTGCTAAAAATTGCTTTGCGACATCAGCCTGATAGAGATTAGCATCAAACCCATCGGCTCTGGCTCGGTTCGTAAGCTGCATCACGCGAGCCAACAAGCGCACCTGGTCAGTCGAGCCAAATTTCAGACTGGGTAAATCTGTGCCTTCGAGCAATGCTAGCGCAAAAGCAATCAGCGCTCCCCCAGAGCTGGGCGGTGGATTAGTCAGAAAAGTTCTGCCACGATAGCAAGTTGTCAGCGGTTGGCGCTCAATGACTTGATAATGATGCAAATCAGCAAGTGTCAAATAGCCCCCCTGCTCTTTGCAGTCTTTAACGAGCTGATGGGCAATCTCGCCGCGATAAAAGCCATTCGCACCCTCCGCTACTAAGTAGGACAGGGTTTCTGCTAAATCGGGCATTGTCAACAGCGCTCCGGGCTGCGGCAACTCTCCTTGCACTGTAAAAACCTGTCGTGAGCTAGGGGTATTGAGCAAAATCGGTGCCAAGATCTGATAGCAGTAGCTCTGAAAGGCAGTGACTTCAACTCCAGTTTTGGCATAGTGAATTGCGGGTTCAGCAACCCAGGCTAGCGGCAACCGTCCCAGTCGTTGATGGACATGCAGCAGTCCGCCGATCGTGCCTGGTACTGCAATTGAACCCAGCCCAATGTGAAATTCTTGCAAAACGTTGCCGAATTTGACTTTCACTGGGTAAAAATCAATTGCGCCTTGTGGGCGCTTTTGGCGGGGCGTTTGGGTGAAAAAGTCAAACAGAACGCTTTTCCCAGCCTGCGTATGCGCTAGCAGAAAGCCACCGCCTGCGGGAGAAGTTAACGTTGGTTCAACAACGAAAGATGCCATCACCGCTGCCACAACCGCATCAAAAACATTGCCACCCAGACGAAACATCTCTAGACCTGCTTCGACCGTTTTGGCATGTCCTGCGGCAATGGCACCTTGAATTTTTGGAAGCATAGGAGCGAGTGTCAGGGTTGGAGTGTTGAATTCTCAGAGTTGAGTTAGTTTACACAATTAAAATACGTAATGCTTTATAACACGATCGCAATAGAGCCAGTTTTCTTGTTTGCAAAAGACAACCGACTGTTGATTGTGACAATTTACTTCAAATACTGTTTATTCAGCAAATTAGTGTGAAAAAGAGATTATTCTTTCTTGCTAGAGAGTGATTATGACTGAAGCGCTCGAATCTCAAATTATCACGATCGAAGAACAGTTGCGACAAGCGATGCTCGCTTCTGATA
>JADEXW010000401.1 GCA_015206935.1 Pseudanabaenaceae cyanobacterium LEGE 13415
TATCTGCATGTTCCATTGTTTCAGGAACTTTCCAATTCACTTTTGCTTGAGGATTGTTGGGAATCTGTGTTGCTTGGTGGAAATAGCTTAATAGTCCACCATCTGGAATTCTGGGATAGTCAAGCTTTGGTGTTGTAGGTAGAGCGGTTCGAGCTAAGGGCAAGTGTTCGCGGAGTTGGGTTAAATCAGCGATCGGTAAAACTGCGATCGCGGCTTCTTGCTCTGAGTCAAAATAAAGCAACTGATTGATCGCTTCATCGGCAAATCCACCCATCAAATGGGGACGAAAATCGGTCATTGCACAAGCAAGCTCAATGTTTCCAAGCAAATGTCCAGTGTCGAGGAAAATACGGCGATAGGCTCGATCTTGGTAACGCCATGCAGAGCGGAAAAAGACGGCTGAAATGACGATCGCGAGTTGCGTATTATCTAAAACTGGATTCCAAAAACATGCAGATTGGAGCGCTGTCCAAACATCGGACTCCCAAAATCGTAAAAGCGTGTGTGTTCTCGCTTGGTAGTTATACAGCCCAGCAGCAAGCTCCGGAGTGCCGCGTGAAATTAAATACACCTCAGCTGGGTACAGTCCACCCGCAGACGGGGACGATCGAAGATAATGCGGTTCCCCATTGGTCGGAATCGCGCCCGTTAGCCCATAGCTACAGACCAACAGCTTAGAGAGTCGCTGCCACCAATTGTTGGGGTCAAAATCTTCGCTGAGGTAGGGTTTGAGATCGATCGACGTGCCAAACTTGTACGACTTGAACGGAATCGGCTGCTCTTCCCAATTCAGCGCTTGGCTCTTGGCGTGAATTGTTTCCGGGTCGTATTTGGTGCGTTCGTGATAATGTTCAGCGATCGACACTTGCAAGTCCGGCATAATTCTTCTTTAGACTGCGTACTATTTCTGATATTGACATGAGAATGGATCGAAAACTAGACAGATAGAACACATTTTTAAGCAATAGAGCGGACTGAATCGCAGTTTGTATTGTCTCCGTTAGATCAAAAATCTTTTCTCTGATCCCTAAAGAAAGTGTTAAGTATTCTTAACGGCTCGCGATTGCTTTTTAAGTTTACAAAGGTGAAGTGGTGAATCAGGCGGATTCTAGGACAACGATGGATACGATCGCGGCGAAGACTTTAATCGCAAGATACAACCAGGGGGAACGCAATTTTGAGAACTATAACCTAGAACAAGCCGATTTTTTTGAAGCGATGTTAGTTCAGGTGAATTTAGCTCAAAGTTGCTTAAATCGAGCTTATCTACCCTATGCCAATTTAAGACAAGCCAATTTAAGTGATACACAACTAAAAAATGCAGAACTTAGTGATACTCAACTTCATCAAGCGGATTTCACTAATGCGAATCTAGAACGAGCATCGTTGTTAAGAGCCGATCTAAGCTTGGCTGATTTTAGTGGGGCGAACTTAAATCGAGCCAATCTATCTGGAGCCAATTTAGTCAATGCGAATTTGAGCAATGCAAATTTGAGCAATGCAGATTTAAGTCGGGTGAACTTGCGACAGGCGAATTTGAAGGGCGCAAATTTAAGCGGGGCAAATTTAACGCGATCGATTGACCTCAATTTAACAGGTGCGATCGTCGATGCGTTTACGATTTACCCCGATGGACATCGCCAAGGAGAGTAACGTGAATTTTCGCTTCGGTTGAATCGGCTGAAGCCCCCAAACCCCCAATTCTGCTTGCTCAAGACTCTTGCTCCTCCAGAATTGGGGGCTGGGGGCGTTCTCGAAGTGTCCTAACTGAAATAGGTACGGCTATAAATCAGTCTCCAGTGACAAAGACTTGCATTTTCCATTCGCCGCCTTCTTTGCCGAAGAATGCTCGATATCCCACAGGACTATAAGCATACTGACTAGCGACAAATCCACGGCGGTTATCTAACAAAACTACAGGTGTCCAACCATTCGGATTGTCGAGGCGGAGGATTTCGGATTTCTCTTGCTCAGAAGCATTCTGAAAGGCTCCGGCATCGTATTTCACAATCTCATTGGTCAAAGTTGCGATCGCAGGTGAATTGACATGAGGTTCTGATCGCACATTCACATTTTGACCCACAACAACGATCGCAGAGAACGCATCAAGCTCAGGAGAACTTTGCTTTGCTGCATTTTGGAATTGTTGAAACACAGTTGGGCAAGAATAGCCATTGGGTTCTTTGGAGCATCCTAAAGCCAGTGCTTTTTCAAGCGATGTCCAGAACGAGGAATTGGGATTTTCGGGATTGAGATAGTCGATCGATCGTTGCGCTCCAAAGCTGAACTTCGTTTGTGGAGTGACGATACTGCGAATATATTTAGCATCTCGATCTCGAACGGCTTGCTTTGTTCGATCGAGGAATTTTGTAAAGTCTGAAGACTGAACCGATTCATCTACTAACTTGATCGGGACTCCAACCGGATCAGGACTAGGAGAAACTACCACCGGAGGATTTAGCTTCTCTGTAGTGGCAGGCGGCGTTGAAACGGTCGGTTGCTCCACCTTTGGAGTCTCTGGCTGGGGTGCAGGACGAAGAAAGGTGACAGCAGCGATCGTAGAACTTACAGCAGCAGTCAGGACGACGACTCCGGATAAAATTAAAGCATTCGTTTTCATATGCGTCATTGCCCGAACTGAGACGAATTAGGCAATGTCCTCTTACGGTATAGATTCACTCACGGGTTGGAGCTTTCCGGACGGGTGGGGGAATTGCAGACGGTTTGCCAGTCCCATTTCATAGCCGTTTCCTGTCCAACGAACTCGGTATCGGGGCGAAACTTCTAGAACATGCAGGCGATGATACCAACCATAAGCAATGTATTCGTCTGGATTCGAGGTTTCGAGCAGGTTTGTACCATAGAGACCACTGGTTTCGCTCCCAGGGATTATCGATTGATTTTGCTCAACCGGGAGAAAGGGGCCTGTGATGCGATCGCTGACATACCAATGCAATGAAGAGTTCGTTATCCTTCCGCGTGGATGTTTGTGTAACCATTGCTGATTTTGAAACATACGGAAGCAGGAAAAGAACAAGTGATATTGATTGTTGCGGTAAATCACTTGCGGACGTTCGAGATGATAAAAGCCCCAATCTTTTCCATTTGGAGGAGGAGCAACGACAGGCGGAAGAAGTTGATAGTTTCCGTCGATCGTATCTGAAACAGCAAGTCCAACACAGCCTTGAAAGTTACCGGGTGTTTTGGAACTCGCACAGGTAAACATAAAGTACTGTCCAGACTTCGGATCTTTGAAGATATAGGGATCGCGCCAGTGGAAATGCTTTGTCCAATTACAGCGACCATAGTAAAGATCATCATCGCTGGGAATGAGTGGGAAATGAGTGTATTGTCTTTCCCAGTGAATACCATCGGTTGAAGTTGCAAGTCCAATTCCTTCGCTTTTGAGTTCTCGCCCTTCTTTGCCTCCTGCGGAATAGAAGAGATAGTAAGTTCCATTTTCTTTAACCGTATGACCTGCGGAAATTCTGCCAGACTCCCAAGGTTGCTCAGAAGGTGCAAGTAGAATGCCCAAATCTTCCCAGTGATACAAGTCTTTGGACATTGCACCGCAGAGATGACTAAATGACCACCAAGGCGTTTGACCTTCGATGCCTTGGAGATAGAACATTAGATATCGATCGTCATCCTTGAGAATCCAAGGGTCCCAATTCATCGGTGCGCCTTTGAGGAACGATCGAAGAATTTGTGCGATCGAGTTTCCAATCCGGATTCCACCGCGCTCTAAGATACTAATTTTTTGTAGCTCTGAAGCTCCAGTTGGAATCGGCTCAATTAAGCTAACAATGCCATGATGAATTCGATTTAGGTTCATTAATCGCCGCCTGGTTCAACGAGTTTACCAATATTGAAATCAATCCGTACCCAGCCTTTAAGTTGACGTAAATTCTTGAGCAGTAACAATGGAATTTGCCAATGATGCACCATTAGAAACGGAAGCGGATCAGAGGTTTGCAGAATTGCATCTTTGCCTGTCAGGATTGTATTGAGACGGTATAGAGAGCGATCGCCTGTCAGAAATCTCCAAACTTCGTGATAAAGCCAGTAAGTTGGCTTGCTAGTCGAAAGCGGCTGAATCGGTTCTACAGTGATTGGTTCACCTAAGTAAGCATTTGCAACTTCGGGATGATTGTAGAACATTGTAATGGCGGAATGCGTACGAGGATTACATTCGATCGCATAAACTTCGCCGCTAGAACTTTCAATGAAATCAAATGAAATCTGCCCAGACAAGTTCAATGCTTCTACAAATGTTGTGACCCAAGCTTGAATTGCAGAATGTTCGATTTGTTCATAGTTCACCTGAAATGCAGAAGACTTTGCACAACAATGCAAGCGAACTTTCCCATCCCGTACAGTACTATGCGTACAATACTCTTGTCCGCGAATGAACTCTTGCAAAATCCAAGGATTCTCTTCACTAATCGGCAATGTTGCTAGATGAGCTTTCATTGCTTCTTTCGATTCCAATGGATACTTGGTCATATCCAATCGATGCACTGAATTGTAAGCAATGCTTTTTAGAATGTACTGGCTTGAGTCGAACTCGAAATCTAGAACCTGCTGCGGATCGGTAATTCGATAGGTTTTTGGTGCTGTGAGATTTAGCGATCGAGCCTTTTCACTCAGTTCATACTTATCATCCAATAGCTGTGTAATGCCTACATCAAAATGGAACACCTCACAATATTTAGATAGTTCAGGTTTTGCTAATGAACAATAGTAGCTTTCAACTGGGCTAGTGACTGGAACGAAGAAATCAATGTTCTCCCGCTGCACAATCTCAACTAAAGCTTGAATAAATGCGTCTGGATTTTGCTTGGGCGCGGGAACGGTGTAAAAGCGATCGACAGCATTCGAGAATCGATGTCCAGTGAGCCAGTATTTCTCAGTTTCAATCAAGACAACATAATGCCCCGCAGCATGAAACGATCGAGCAAGCTGCAATGCTTTAGTCATTTTGCCGCCTGTGATCAAGATGCGCTTTGGAGTATTAGATTTAGGAGTTATTGGTATCTGGAATAGCCCGATTAGGAATGCAATGAATACGATCGATAAATTGATCGGTAGTGCAATCAATAATGCTGTGAGCGTAAATAGATTCTGTAGCGCTGCAATTAGTTTACTCAGCATAG
The DNA here is from genome assembly GCA_015206935.1 of Pseudanabaenaceae cyanobacterium LEGE 13415. Lineage (GTDB taxonomy): Bacteria > Cyanobacteriota > Cyanobacteriia > Leptolyngbyales > Leptolyngbyaceae > Leptolyngbya. The sequence goes on from JADEXW010000401.1 coordinate 5,157, forward strand.
ATAATCACAATAATTTAGCTTCCCTTTTCTAGTGAGCTACTCTGCATGAGTTGATTGACTCGTC
>JADEXW010000402.1 GCA_015206935.1 Pseudanabaenaceae cyanobacterium LEGE 13415
CGATTGGGTGTGAATGTGCGAGTGCTTCCGGGCGGCGAGATTTATTTGGCGTTGGATCGAGGGGCGATCGATGCTGCGGAATGGGTAGGACCTTATGACGATGAAAAACTCGGTTTACATAAAGCCGCAAAATTTTACTATTACCCTGGCTGGTGGGAACCAGGTCCAACCTTGGAAACGCAGATTAATTTGAACGCTTGGCGGAAGTTGCCGAAGGAATATCAGGAAGTCTTTAAGACAGCGGCGTTTGAGGCGAATGTGAATATGTTGGCGCAGTATGATTCGCTGAATCGAGAAGCGATCGCACGTCTAATCGCAGGTGGAACACAGTTAACTCCATACAGTAAAGAGATCATGCAGGCGGCGCAGAAGGCTTCGTTTGAACTGTACGAGGCGAATGCAGCGAAGAATAATACGTTTAAGCAGGTGTATGGTCAGTGGAAGCAGTTTCGCGATCAGGTTTATCAGTGGAACAAGATTAATGAGTTGAGCTTCTCGGATTTTTCGTTAGGGTCGGGGAGTTGATTAGGGTCGATCTCTGAAATCTTCTAAAACTCTAGAAATCATGCTTTTTAATTGCGGTATACCTTCCTAAACAGCTTTCCAAATGATCTCAACATCGGTGTTGAAATAATCGTGAATTAGCACACTGCCCCAGAAACTGGGGCGCTGAATAGAGAGAATCCGGTGAATCAATTGGTTCCGCAATTTGGTTTGCAAGCTGCACATTTATTGCACCTATGCCAACCACAAGTAAGGCAGTGCGGAGTTTGCGGATCTCTTGAATCAATGCGTCCGTTCTGACAATTCCAACAATGATTGACATACCACTCATGCTTGCAATCTAAACACTGTTGCATACTGCTAGAGGATTTAGATTGAACATTTCGGGATCGACAGTCTATACACACTCCCCGGAGTTGCGATACGAGGCGAATGCCAGTCGCGTCTACACGAAACTTTGTGATGAGCTGCTCTAGCTGTCTTTCTCTATCAGCAATCCTTTGAGCATTCGCTTTAGCTACCAATTGTTCACGCTGTAGCTTTAACTCCTTAAGTTTGCTCTCGCCTAATAGCAGCCATGTTAAAGTTTCCATCTGTTGCGACACGGTTTCGTCAGTATTCTTCCAACCCTCTTCTAGTCTGAGTGCCTCAGCAAACTCTAGCTTTTGGCGATCGTTCAAGAAGCCTATGACCCGATCGGGACTTTTGATAAACAACCTTGTGTTCATCAAGCTATCGATCTGAAGCTCACTTAAATACCCCTCATGAAATAATTGATTTATACCTGCCCAAAACACATAGTCTCTGTATGGAGAAGAAATTCTGATTTCCTCAACGATGCGCTCTGCAAATCTTCTTGCTGTCTCTGCTGGAACTTCGTTTAGCTCAAGCCATACTGTTGTAGCAGTGCTTTTCGTTTTACGTTTGACCGGATCAAAAGCTTCTTCAAACTCATACCAGAACTGCAACTCATGCCCGATAGAATCAGCCATCTCTTTTAACTTCAATCGAGTTTTCGTATCTTTGATCTTCGTGATATGGAAAAAAGCTTCTTGCTGCTTGAACTGCCCGCTTAAAAAGCCAAAACCCTTTTCTTTAAAACAAAGAACGCGCCCAAAATCAAGAGACATTACTACACCTCTGCAAGACTAGAAGATTGATCATTAACTTCAAAGTGCTACCGCTGATAGCTTGAGCAACCTAGCCTTATTACACGAAGCATTTCTGTCTTTATGCACGTCGGAGTGTGGCTACAGAAAGTTTTTGCATATTGTTCGTTTAACAAGAGTGAGCGGAAATGCTCCTCTTGCAGAAAGATGTCCGCAAGAGGAGCAAGTAAAACTCAACTAATTTAAGTTCATAAAGAGAACAAGCAAATGTCAAAGAGTATAATCTCAACGCAATTGATCAAGATTACGTCGATCGCTCTTATTCTCTTCCCGCGCTTTATGGTCTTTTAACAACTGACTCACCTTGGTTTGAATCGCTTTATGCTGCTCAATTCCCTCAAACGCATAGCGATTGTATCCAGTCGTTGTGATCAGTTCTTGTAGATAGCGCACTCGATCGTTGGGTAACGGATGCGAAGCTAACCACTCTGGGGGACGATTGCGCTGTTCTTTTTCTTCTTGTTTCTGCAATGTAACCATCAAATTGTACAAACCATCGGCAGCATAGTTCGTTGATGCCAGTAACCGAGTTCCGAGAACATCTGCTTGGCGTTCCATTTCGCGGCTGTAGCTCAGAGTTGTAATATCTGTGAGCAATCCACCCACGTATGGAATGAACTGAGTTAAGTTCGCAGTTAGTGTTCCTTCTGTGATCAGTTGGAAGCTGTGAGATAGTACAGCGTGAGAAAGTTCATGTCCGAGAAGTCCAGCCAGTTCAGCTTCGGAATTGGCTTTCTCGATCGCGCCTGCATTGATAAAAACCTTCCCACCCGGAAGCGCAAACGCATTCAACTTGTCATCGAGAACAACATGGAATTCGTACTTAAATTCCTTACGTCCTGCCGCAATTGCTAACTTTTGCCCCAATCCATTCACATAGTCATTAACTTCTTTATCTTCAACAAGATCAAGCTGTCGTTGAGCCTGCCGCATGACTCGTTCTCCCACTGCGGATTCTCCACGTAACAGCAATGCTGTATTTTGTACCGCAGTTAGTGGACCAAACAAACTTCCCGTTAGTGCATACCCGATCGCACCTGTGAGAATGCCACCAATCAAATTCCCGCGCAGTCGGGCACGTAATTGTCTTTGATAGCGATCCTGATAGTCCTCGGCAAGCTTTGCAAACTCAGCCGTTTGAGGATGATCGGGATTGAGTAACGCAAATTGACGAGATGCGATCGAAGCTTCGATCCATTTCTCATTCTTCGCATAAGCTGCAACTTTCGCTTTGATCAGATCTGGCTGATTTGGAAACTGAGTTGCAGCTTTCTCTAGAACGGTTAACGCTTGCTCTTTCTTGTTATATTTCTCAAGCGCTTCCGCATATCGTAACTGTCCCGGAATGAACTGCGGATAGTTCTTCACGAGCAATTCTAAAGGTACAAAAATGCGAGTTTCTAAGTTCTGAGCGAACCCCGCTTCTGACTCACGCCAATAGACTTGACCCGCAGGCGGAAGCTTGTCAGGATCAGTAATGACTGCTTGAACAGTCGCTTCAGTCACTCCTGTAAAGGCAGGTTTCGCTTCACGGTAAAGCTTTTCGGCTCCCGCTCGATCGCCTGACTTAAACAATCGATCGGCTTCGATCAATTTCTTTTCCCGCTCTGTCAGTTCAGGCGGTTTAGCCGATTCTGCGGGTTTCGTTTCAGCAGGTTTTGCTTCAACCGGGAGCGAAGTGGCAGAAACAGAAAGCGCGAATACGATCGGACGAACGAGAAGCAAAATGGCACAACAAAGGACGACGAACCTTGGCAGAGACCAGCGAAACCGTTTCCGCGACTCTTGCTTCTTCATGGGAAACTCCCGATGGTTAAAGTAATAGTTTTAAGAAGTTTGCAAATCATCAGCGTTCTGCAAACTTCTTCTTAAAATCGCATACTTTACCGCTCTAAAGCCGCTGCAATTTGTCGCTTTGCAGAATCTTTGGCTAACTGTTTAGCAATCTCTTTCGGAAGTTTTTTCTTCAGCTTCCGAGCAACTTTTTTTGCAATTTTCTTTGCCAATTTCTTTTTGTGGCTGCTCATTGTTTTCTCCTATGCAAATGCAGATGAACCAAAATCTGGGGGAATGTCTTGCCATCGTCCTTGTCCGACTGCCCGAACTGCTTCTGTGAGTGAAACATCTCCGGTATACAAGGCTTTCCCAACGATCGCACCCGTCACCCCTTGCGGCTCTAATGCTAACAAACTCAGTAAATCGGTCAGTGAACTCACACCCCCTGAAGCGATTACCGGAATTGCCGCGATCGAGGCTAAATCTCTCAACGCTTCCAAATTTGGACCTTGCATCGTTCCATCCCGATGGATATCCGTATAGATAATCGCCGCTGCTCCTAATTGCGCCATTCTTTCTGCCAAATCAGTCGCCAGCACTTCTGAAGTCTCAAGCCAGCCTTTCGTCGCAACTTTTCCATTTCGCGCATCAATTCCGACAATAATTTGTCCTGGAAACTCTCCGCATAACTGCGCGACCAATTCCGGCTTCTCGACCGCAACCGTTCCCAGAATCGCCCATCTCACCCCCGTCGAAAGCAACGCCGCAACAGCAGATCGATCGCGCAATCCTCCGCCAACTTCCACCGGAATCTCCAGCGCTTCCACAATCGCTCGAATCGCATCCAAATTCACCGGATGTCCAACTTTCGCCCCATCCAAATCGACGACATGCAATCGAGTTGCACCTTGAGCTTCCCACTGTTTTGCCACTGCAACGGGATCATCATTAAACACCTGCGACTGATTGTAATCACCTTGATACAGTCGAACACATTTCCCATCGAGTAAATCGATCGCGGGGATCACTTCCATTGATCTGCCTCATCTTACAAAGCAAACAAATCGTAGACATAGATCTGTCTCCAGATCAACAGACAGCGATCGAAAAAATCAGTTATTCTTCAGACTAAAATTATCTTTGGGGATAAGCTGTGTTTCCGGTCAGTGACGACAATCCAACCCGCATTACTCCTTATGTCACCTATGCGATCATTGCGGCAAACGTTCTAGTCTTTATTTATCAGTTATCACTTACACCGCCTGAGCTAGAAAACTTTTTCTACACTTGGGCAGTCGTACCCCGTCAGCTAACGGCAAGTTTTCTCGGTCAACCCGCCGGATTTCAACCCTTTCCCGAATGGATTACCCTGATCACTTCTCAGTTTCTCCACGGCGGCTTTGCTCACGTCGCAGGAAATATGTTGTTCCTTTGGATTTTTGGAAACAATGTCGAAGATCGCTTAGGGCATATTCGATTTTTAATTTTCTATATCGGTTGTGGAATGTTAGCTGCCTTGACGCAGTGGTTTTTCTCGGCTGACTCAGGCATTCCATCACTTGGAGCCAGTGGCGCGATCGCAGGGGTAATGGGCGCGTATATCTTGAAATTCCCCGGAGCCGCTGTCACAACCATCATCCCGCCATTTATCTTCTTTCCCTTTCGGATTCCTGCGTGGGCATATCTCGGCGTTTGGTTTATTCAGCAAGCGTTTTATGGATTCGCCAGCTTAAGTGTTCCTGCCAACATCGGAATGGAACGAGGCGGAGT
>JADEXW010000403.1 GCA_015206935.1 Pseudanabaenaceae cyanobacterium LEGE 13415
ATCTACAACTGTAGTACTAGGCTCTAGGATATTGAATTCCCTCTGATGTTACCTTTTAGACGCTGCTTCATCCATGTAGAACCGTCTGAGTGCATAATGAATTCAGATGATGCGTTTGAAGATCAACACTATTTGAAGCTATGCTTTAGAGCTATAGCAATCCGTTTTGAGTTGTAAGATTCGGGAACGCCCCCAAACCCCCAATTCTGGGGGCTAAGACTCCGATTCCCCCAAACTTGGGGGATAGGGGGCGCGATCAATTTTGATTTCACGACTGATTTAGCATTGCTATAGCATTTTGAGAAAACATTTATAACTCGATCGATAAAGCGAATGATGCTCGTGTTTTAAGTCTGCCCCTGCTGCTAAATCCCGTTATGCTTCTAGAACTTTCAGGTCGAACAAGATACGCTCTAATGGCGATGATAGAACTCGCATCGGTCTATGACAGCGGTGAAACACTACAAATTCGGCAAATTGCAGCCGCACAAAACATTCCCGATCGCTATTTAGAACAATTGCTGGCAACGCTTAGACGTGGAGGATTGATTTCGAGTGAGCGTGGCAAAAAGGGTGGCTATCTTCTAGCGCGACCCCCTCGAAAAATCACGCTCCTAGAGATTGTTAACTGCATGGAAGGTGGAGATCCAGTTGAAACCCAGGAGGATGAATCGGTTTCGGTGAGAGCCATTTCTCAAATGTGGCAAACGGTAAAACGGGCAGCCGATGATGTCCTGGAAAAAAATAGCTTACAAGACCTGCTAGAAAAGAGAAACTATCTAGACCAGCCTGTAACAATGTACTACATCTAAATCAAGCAATGCTGCGAATTCGAGGATTGCAACTGAGTACGATCGAGCAAATCCCGAAATTGAGCAATCAAATCATTCAGTTCTGTCATGTCCATCAGAAAAGCATCATGACCATGAGGAGACTGAAGCATGACCAAGGTTGCATCCGGAATTAAGCTTGCAAGTTCCTCTTGTTCAACAGGTGGATACAACACATCAGAGCTAATGGAAACAATCAAAGCAGGCTGATGAATTCGTTTCAGGATTTCATCATAGTTCTCACCTCGACCTACATCATGCCTATCCATTGCATGAGTCAACGTGATGTAAGTATTCGCATCAAATCGATCGATAAATTTCTCTCCGTGATATCGCAAATAGTTGACGATTTCAAAGTTCGTTTGATCGGTTTGTCGCCCAAATCGATCGTCAAAACTCGCCCACGATCGATAAAAGCTCATTGCCATCATTCGGGCAGCGGCTAATCCTTGAGCAGGTTGCTCCGTATAGTCACCATTCTGCCAATGTGGATCAGCATAAATTGCTTGTCGCTGTGCTTCACTAATTCCAATACACCAAGCCGAATGACGACCCGGAGCAGCAATGATTGCGATCGCATTCACAAGCTCTGGATACAAAACTGCCCATTCAAGAACTTGCATTCCGCCAAGCGATCCACCGATCACGAGTTTGAGCGATCGGACATTCAATGCTTGCAATAAGATCGCTTGCAACCGCACCATATCGCGAATAGTAATGCTAGGAAATGCTGCACCGTAAGGCTTACCTGTGTTTGAATTGATCGAAGTTGCGCCTGTCGTTCCGTAACAGCTCCCTAGGATATTGCTGCAAATGATGAAATCTCGATCGACATCCAGCGATCGACTTGCTCCAAGCAGTGGTTCCCACCATCGATCGACATCCGCTGAACCTGTGAGCGCATGACACACTAACACCGCATTGTCTCGCATCGAACTAAGCTTTCCCCAGGTTCGATAGGCAACTTGAACATCAGACAGAACTTCGCCTGATTCAAGTGGAAAGGGTTCTGCTAGTTGGTAGAACTGTGTATCTGGTGAAATAAACTGCTGATAGTTCATGAAACATGCTCAAATGCTTGCTCGAAGTCTGCTTTAATGTCGTCGATATGTTCAATCCCGACTGACACGCGAATCAAATCAGGCGACACACCTGCTGATTTCTGCTCTACTAAAGTTAACTGCTGATGTGTCGTAGAAGCAGGGTGAATCACTAACGTTTTTGCATCTCCAACATTGGCAAGATGAGAAGCAAGTTTTACATTGCTGATAAACGATCGACCTGCTTCGAGTCCGCCTTTGATGCCGAAGTTCAACACGCCTCCAAATCCATGTTTCAGGTACTTCTTCGCACGCTCATGATAAGGATGCTCTGGAAGTCCCAGATAGTTCACCCATTCAACTTTCGGATGTTGTTTCAGCCATTGTGCAAGTTCTAACGCATTGTCTACATGACGCTGAACTCTTAGAGAAAGTGTTTCTAAGCCCTGAAGCAGCAAAAAAGCATTGAATGGACTCAAACAAGCTCCTAGATCCCGCAACCCTTCTACTCTGGCGCGAATGATAAATGCAATGTTACCGAACTGACTATTTGCACCAAACACCTCATTAAAGTTCAAGCCGTGGTAGCCCGGTGCAGGCTCAGTAAACAGTGGAAACTTACCATTTCCCCAGTCGAACTTTCCAGAATCCACAATTACGCCGCCGATCGAGGTTCCATGTCCTCCAATCCATTTAGTCGCAGATTCGACGACAATATCGGCTCCCTCATCAATTGGACGCGCTAAGTATCCACCTGCACCAAATGTATTATCAACAATCAATGGAATGCCATTCTCATGAGCAACGTGAGCCAGTGCAGCGAAGTCTGGAACATTAAACTGAGGATTGCCGATCGTTTCAACATACAGTGCTTTTGTCCGATCGTCGATCGCGCTCCGAAAGCCCTCTACATCATCGCCATCGACAAACTTCACATTGATTCCCAATCTCGGTAGTGAGACTTTGAATTGATTGTAAGTTCCACCGTACAAAAAGCTTGTCGAAACAATGTTGTCTCCAGCTTGCGCGATCGTACTAATTGCCAACAGTTGTGCTGCCTGACCGCTTGCCGTGGCTAAGGCTGCCACACCCCCTTCTAGTGCTGCAATCCGCTTTTCAAACACATCTGTCGTCGGATTCATGATCCGCGTGTAGATGTTGCCAAATTCTTGGAGGGCGAACAGTCGCGCACCGTGATCCGCATCATCGAACACATAGGAAGTCGTTTGATAGATTGGGACAGCGCGAGCATTTGTTCCGGGAGCGGGTTCCTGTCCAGCATGAACTTGAAGCGTTTCAAAGCGGTAAGGTTGGGTCATAGCAATTACACAAAACTTATCGGAATACCGTACTTTCTAGTAAGTGTAAAGCACGATCGACGATTGCACAAGTATCGATCGTGCTGCGGGAATTTAGAGCGATTGAGGCGGTTTTTTAGAGGGGGATCAGAGAGCCTCCTCAGTCCATTAGAGCTTTCTAAATCTCGTAGTGCCACATCGCATCCGGTTGCAGAAGCGTCAAATGATTGGGCAATCGTTGGACTAAGCCTTGTTGCTCAAATTGTTTTAAGACACGAGTCACCGTGACACGAGTGGTTCCTAATAGTTCTGCTAAATCCTGATGCGTGAGCCGCAGATCAATCAAATGCCCTTTGCTAACTTTGCGTCCAAACTTTTTTGAGAGCCAAGTCAGCAACTTGAGCAACATCTCTTCAACTCTGCGATGACTGCGAATCAGCATAAATTCTTCAGCTTGTTGCACTCGTGCTAAGAGATGTACCGGATCAGGAAACCATTCATCTGCACTTAGCGGGGTGGCTTCGACTTCAGTTAAACACTCAATTTGATAGGGATCGATCGCAGATAGATAAGCTCCAACCACATCGCCAGCACCACACAATCCCAGCGTAACCGTCGAACCATCTTCGAGCCAAGTCACCATCCGCACTACGCCCGATTCAATTCGCCAAAGTGCAGTTTGTCGAAGTGGAATCGTCGATCGACGTTTAAAGGATCGAATTTGAGACTGATTCAGTGAGTGGGAAATAATAGTGGAGTGCATAGCGACCTTTGTATCAGAATTTGGAGTTCTTCACTGCAATCGATTAAGTACTAGAATTCGACCGGATTGCTGTATTTGTTAGAGCAGAGACTAACACGATCGCTTTTCAAGTGACCTTCACCACCAGTAAGTCTATAATCGGGATCACGGTTGCGGCTTCTGTGGAAGTCTATAGTGCTTTCTATCTTTAAAGTCCCCCAAATTTGGGGGATTTAGAGGGCATTAGCCGACCCCAACGAAGCTAAAAACTTACCCTACTGTTTCGAGGCAGCTAACGTTTGATCAAACACACCACCATCTTCAAAGAACTTCTTCTGCACTTCGTCCCAGCCACCAAAGTCCTTGATCGATGCCAAGTTCTTCACGGTTGGTAACTTCGCGGTATCTGCTTTCGTTGCAGAAGCAGCACCATCCAGCGGACGGAAACCAAGCTTGAGAAATTCCGCTTGAGCTTCTGGCGTGAATAGGTACTTCACAAACGCTTCTGCAACTTCACGGGTTCCATGTCGATCGACATTCTTATCAACTACAGAAATCGGAGTATCGATCGAAATATTCGTCTCTGGAACAACATATTCCAGCTTCTCACCTTTCTGCTGTGCCAAAATTACTTCGTTCTCATACTGAATCAACGCATCGCCTTGTCCTTGTTTAGAAAAGGCATCTGTTGCCTCGCGAGCATCTTTCGCCAAAACTGCGACATTCTTGTAAGCTTGCGTGACAAACTCTCTTGCTTTCGCTTCATCATTCTTGTTCCGCTTCAGCGCATCGTTCCATAGAACCAGATAGTTCCAACGCGCTCCACCAGAGGTTTTTGGATCAGCCGTCACCCACTTCACATCACTGCGAGTGAGGTCTTGAAAGGTTTTGATGTTCTTGGGATTACCCGGACGAACCACGATCGCGGCAACCGTTTTCGCCACTGTTCCACCATTGGGAGCTTTCGTTTCCCAATCTGCATTGACCAGTCCAGCCTTGACCAGTTTGCCCGTATCGGCTGCTAGTGCTAGGTGAGCAACATCCGCCTCTAGTCCGTCAATGATGGCGCGAGTTTGAGACCCCGATCCGCCATAGCTTTGTTTGAAGGTGACGTTTTGACCTTTCTCTTTTTGCCACTGCTCAGTAAACTTCGGAATAATGGCATCGTGAGCGGCTTTCGGAATGGCATAGCCTACTAAAGTTAGCTCGACATCCTTCGCTTGATTGGCGACGGGACTTGCGTTTCCTCCAGCGGTCGGATTTGAAGCGTTGTCACCGCTACTGCAA
>JADEXW010000404.1 GCA_015206935.1 Pseudanabaenaceae cyanobacterium LEGE 13415
GACAGGCAGAACACAACGAAATAAATAGCGCTAATGCACCAGATTCTGGAGTTCCGACACCCTGAAGATCAATCAGTTGAAGTAGAAAGTCTGAATTGCTGTGATGAATACTTCCGCTCACATGATGAGCATTCGCTTTGAAGTAATTCATCGCGATATTCGTGCTGTCTTTCATTGCATTCGCGCTGGCAACTCCAGTACGAACCAATTTTCCAGAACCCACGATCGCTTGCAGCTCCAGCTTGAAAACTCCATTCATTTGACTCTCGCCAGGACTCACGAAGTAGAGATGACCTGGCGGTAAAATTTCTTGAGCAATAAGACTTGCACCGCCCTGTTCAGGAACGGAAACAAAATGTTCTTCAAGGGTTTCGAGATCAATGTAGCTGAAATGGACATCGTAGAATTCCATACCGCCAATTTTCTTGAGTTGCTCTTTCACACGACGACGGACACGCAGCGCATACACAATTGCATCTCGAACATCATCTTTCGTAAAGTTGCCGTCTGGAAACAAGAGCTTCAACAATCCAGAAACCGTTTTACGAACCGCTTGAACATCTCGCTGCTTCAGGTTGTTTCCCAAGCGAAAATAAGCATCGATCGCATCAGCAAAACTTCGTTTTCGCATTTCTCGAAGCCACTCCGCGAGATAGTCCACGATGAAGCCGTATTGGTTCGTGAAGTTAGCAGGCGTGAACTTCGGAATCTCCCAACCTGGAATGTATGCGTGAAAGCGATCGAAGAATGCAGTATCGATCATTTCAGTGGGAAAGGGGGCAAGAAGATGCGACGTTTTCACCAGTGATTCGATACTTTGATTCACGTTGCCGACAAAAACCATCGAGGCGTTTGCGCTAATTTCAGCTTTTCCTCGCGCAAATGAGCCGGATGCCATGTAGTCTTTCATGATTTGAATGCCGTCATTGTCATGAAAGCTAATTCCAGCCACTTCATCAAAAGCGACGACATCGAACAATCCAACTAAGCCAACCTGCCGGGAAGCCATGTTGTAGAAGAGATTAGCAACAGTAGTTTTTCCGCCAGAAATCAGAATGGAATTGGGGGAAACTTCTTTGTAGAGATGAGATTTTCCAGTTGATCGTGGACCTAATTCACAGCAATTATAGTTATTTTCACAAAGCGGAATCATTCGAGCGAGAAGATGCCACTTCACGGACTCGTCGAACGTGGTCGGCTCTAGACCAGCAGAGCGAATGAGAACATCGATCCATTCATCGCGATTAAATGCCTCTCGTCCCTCAAACAATTCTTCCATTTCTAAGGTTGGCATTTGAATCGGTTTGAGACTGGCAACGATGAAGGGGCTGGGGGTTGCTCCGGCTTCATACTCTAATTGCAAAATGCACCAGATTCCGCCGCCTAACAATTTGGGACTGCGGGTAACAATTTCGGCATCAATCGCGATTCCTGACACACCCAAGTTCATCAAGATCCCTTGGTAGATGTCGGCTTTTTCGTTCAGCTTGACCGTGACACGATCGATAATCGTGAACCGACCCATTTCTCGAATTTTTGACTTGACTCGCTCTGCTTCATCAGGACGAACATAGTTCTCTGCCAAAATTCGTTTGACGCTTTGAACGCCTTGCTCGATCGCTTCACCATCATCGGTCGCGCAGTACATTCCCAGAAGATACTCCAGAACGTAGACCGGAACGTTCGCCCCCTCTTTGATGCGCTTGGTCAAATCTTTGCGAACGACTTTACCTGCAAAGACGGTGTTTAGCTTTTGATCGAGGTCGTCCATTAGAAGTCACCGAAGTCGTTTGTAATTCCCAGGTTAACCGCCCAAGTCTCGCGAATCAGTTCACTCTCGTCTTCTTGGTCTCGAATGATCAATAATGCAGTGGCAGGCGGAGAAGGAGTCGTAATCGTTAAGCGGACGATGACCTCTCGCTCGGTTGGATGTGGACTAATGCTAGAAAGAACCGTAACTTTCAGATCGCTAATTAAGGTGATGTTTTGAGGTTCGTAAAGTCCGACGGTTACAGTTCGAGTGCGATAGCGTCCTTCAACCGGATCAGTTTGCATTAAGTGAATGCTGAATCGATTGTTAGTAATGCGGCGTGATCGTGCATTGACTTGAACGCCAACTTTGCGAACTGGTCCGTCGTCGCCTTTGGCTCGTTGGTGATGGTAAGTAATGACTGGAACACAGATCTCTTGTAGGCTGGCTCCACCATGTACATACTGTGATCCAGCTCCCTTGATTGAAAATCGCAAACTTCCACGAGGCACAACGGCAACTCTGCCATCCGAGCAATAAGGAATTTGGAAAGTTAATAATCCTGGTTCATCATCGGGGGAAAGACACAGCGTAGAGCGGCGACCTGTGGTGATCACTTCGCTTCCTCGTGGAAGAGGGATTTTATCAGGCTCTTCGATCGATTTGCGTTGATAGAGAAATCCGTGATCTGCGGTGATGGTCACGTAGGTTCCGTTCAGAGAGTTGCAGATTTTTTTGACGAGGCGTAGAAGTTCTGTGATCGCATCTTCGCAAGCTTTGAACACTTGGCGTTCACTCGCAGACTTATCGCCGATCGCATCAATACAATCGTGATAAATGTAGATTAATCGATGCGGACGAATTGCTTCTCGTCCTTGCTCAGTACTCATCATGAGCAAGTCTGAGGCAGGCAAAATGGTAGGGGAAACAGAACTACTTTGCTTGAGAACTTGTAAGCGAGATACACTCCCTTTTGAACTGAGTCCATCGATATAAACATCACTGGCATCAGGAGAGAATTCAAGCTTGGAGCCTGGAAGTAGAGCCGCCATGCCTAATCGAGTGATGCTCGGTAAAACACCGAATTGAGCTTCGATCGAGGTCGTTCCGCGCAGTTCTTGTTCGATTTGTTCTTTTAACTCGGTTGCAACTTCATAGCGCAACGCATCAGAAATAATCACAAAGGCTTTCTCACGATCGCGATTCAAAATCGGAGAAATGTAATGGCTGAAGAATTGCGTCTGTGGCAGAACGTTTGGAAGTTCCCACTTTTGAGTTAAAGCATCTGACCAGGCTTCACCTAATGTTTCTAGATACCAATTCGTGTAGAGCGATTCAATGTCTTCGACTAAGGATTTGAGAATGTCGCCGTGAGCGGAATCGCTGGCAGTGATAAAGGCTCGGTAAGTGCGATCAAATAAATAAAGTTCACTGGCATAGGCTTTGAACAGTGACACCGAAGACTGTCGGAATCCTGCGGCGTATTTTTGTTTGAGTTCGAGGAGCGCGATCGCGGCTTCTAACGCTTGATACATTGCCGCGTATTTCGGAAACCAAACTAAAGTTTGTCTCGACTGGAACCAAGTGCGCCAGCGACTCAGATCGCCGGATTGTGCTTTTAAGGCTTGAACACAGGTACGAATCAGTAACTGATCTACGTCTTCAAAGGTGGCAGTCTCATACAAAGCATCCGGTGTTAGATGGCTGATGACATTTGCAATATTGAGTTCTTCAGACACGGATTGGCTCAATTCTTGCCAACCTTTAGAATCTTGCTGATCACGCATCCATTGTTCGATAAAGGCATAGGCGCGTTGTCCGGGTGTGATGACTTGCCGTTCAAGTTGAGCCGGAAGCGAACCGTGGAGAGACTTTTCAAAATGGGTGATCAGTAGGCGGGTGAAGAACTTGAGCAGGCTAGGAGTCGGATCGTGGAAATCAGTGTGGATTTGAACCGTTTGCCAGAATGATTGGGCAGACAGAAATCGAGTTAGGTCTGCCCATAAAGGATTATCTGACTCTAGTAAGCCTGCTTGTAAGACTCGGCGTAGTAAGCTTGATGCGTCGGGCATCTTTAGGTTGACTAACACCGATTGCATCGCGAGGAGCAAATCTTGATCGCTGGTGTCAGATGGCAGTTTCATTGCCAAGAGTGCATCGAGGCGTTTGCGACTGTCGAAGAATTTGAGATGTTCTCGGATTGTGGTTTCTAGGCTGCGTTGGCGAAAACCGAATTCGGTGAAGATGAGAGCAGCGCGATCGGCAGAAAAAGACAGGGCGCTTTTTTGCAAATCCAGTAACCAGTTTTCATGGGGTGGGGGTTCTGGAAACGGCGCGTACAGAAGGAAGTTTTGAGTGGGTTCTTGAATTAGCAGACGGTATTTTGTTGTAAACGGGGTGTCTGCGAGTTGAAGTTTTTCGACGTTGGGTAAGGTGAGTTCGTCAAAGGTTTCTTGGAACTGCGCTTCGGGGTCGTACCAGAATACTACTCGTCGCCCGGAGTGTGCCCAACGGGTTTCGTCCTGGAAAAGAGTTTGGAGACTGGTTTGAATCCGTGCAGTGTTCATCGTTGAGATTAGGAAGCAATGGGCTGAGTGACGGTTGAGAGAAATTCGATCAGTTGTTGGATCAGTGGGTGGCGTTGAAGAGCCTGGATTTGATCGGGGGTGAGACGATCGAGCATCTCTTTCAGTTCAGCGTCATCAGTGATCGATGCAGATAGGATAGACGCGATCGAGGGCGCTGCCAAAAAGACTTTGAACGGCACTTCTGGCGAACTGGCTGGATAAAGCATTGTATTGGTTAGCTCGATCTTTTCTTGGATCTCAGAGCGGTTTTTAGTGTCTGCATCTAAGACGATCGCGATCGGGCGCTTTCGATCAATTAGCAGAGTGGCAGCGGCTGAAATGGCAGAAGCATTACCATCTGCGGCATAAAAGCGAATGGTTTGGGTCAGCGCGGATGGCAGCAGATGTTCTAGAATTGCGACATCTGTTGGGCGATCGGTGATTAAAAATGCAGCGGTCATACGACTTCCTCCAGATCGATGCGATAAAAGGGAATGACTTGTTCAAGACAGATGCGGTACTTTCGGAGTAAGCTGCGCCGCATCGATTGGTGTCTCAGTGCGTAGTCGATCTCGCTCCCTTGCCAAAGTAAGATGGCTTGATTTGCATTGTACTGTGCCAGGATTAGGGCTGCTTCGGTGAATCTGGCGGTGCTAAACACAATGCCGATCGCGCCTGCGGGTCTGCGTAAGAGTTGGCTGCGAAGTTTGGCGACGGGTTCGATCGCGACGTTGCTGGTTTGGTCTTTGCATTCGACGAGGCAGGAAAGCCCATCGCTGTAAACGGCTCCATCGATTTGCTCAAGGACGGTTCCGGCGATCGCAGTGGAATAGGGATAGGTGACATCGGCTCCTTCGAGTTGAAAGGCGCGG
>JADEXW010000405.1 GCA_015206935.1 Pseudanabaenaceae cyanobacterium LEGE 13415
GCTCACAAGTGATCGATACTCTTCATTTTACACCTGTACAATGAGAGTACAATTTAACCCAATTTCTCATGCTGAAGCGTACTCTTCTCTTATTGTTAATCGGTTGCTTTTTTTGGTTCAATTCTGTTTCAAGTGCTGTTGCACTTCCAATTGCAAGTGTGTTTTCTTTCTCAGGTACTCGTCCATCAAACTTAGGATTAGACAACAATCGATTTGCCAATTGTCCTAGTACTCCAAATTGTGTCAACAGCTTTAGTACTGATCCAACTCACCAGATCGAACCCATTCGCTTTTCTGTTGAGCCTGAAAAAGCATTCTCTAACTTAAAACAAACGATCGCATCTCTACCCAGAACTAAGATCATTGAAGCCACTGATAACTACATTTATGCAGAGTTCACCAGTAAAATTATGGGCTTTGTCGATGATGTTGAGTTTTACCTTGATCGAGTAGCGAATGTGATTCAAGTGCGATCAGCTTCTCGATTAGGAGAATCAGATTTGGGTGTGAATCGTCAGCGGATTGAATCGATTCGCGCTCAACTTACATCCATTGATTGAGAAAATCCGGCGCTCTCCAGAGTAGATAAACAACGATCGCACAAATTCCAGTAATCAACGCAGTCAATCCATAAGCGATACACATCAGTAATCCATCTGATTCCAGCATTGCGACCACAAGAAGCAATATTCCAATCGTTGGAAATGGATTCGTAAATGGAATCGGTGCAATCAATAGAATCGCTAACCAAGTAATGCACACTCCATTGAACTGCCAGATATGTGGATTTGATGCAATTTTTCTCAGACGAGGGCGCGTAATTTTCTCCAAAATCCGGGTCACTCGTCTGATACTTTTTAACAACTGACGCGCGATCGCTGTGGGAAATTGAAATTGCGCCACCCTTTTCGGTAACCAAGGCGAGCGCCGTCCCAAAGCCATCTGCGTCCCCAAGATCACACACCCAGTTCCTGGAACTCCGGTTAATCCAGGCGGCAACGGAAACAGAAACGGAATCACCAACAGCGCAATCACGAGACAAAACCCGCGCTCAGAAGTTTCAGCCAAAATCGAAGCGATCGTCAACGGTTCTTCAGAAATTCGCTTCAGCAAAGATTCAATATCTTGAGAAAAACGAAGGTGCATAAGGGCGCGATCGGTGACTCGTTACCACGATTTTGACGCAAATTTTTAGTGAATGGGGGCAAAAACGAGCAGCCACACAAAACCTTCAGCTTTCAGCTTGACTTTACGGTGATACCCTTACTGTGTGATTGGTCACTCAAACAAATCTCGTGTTCCACAGCGTCTAACTTGATTATGATATACATTGTATTTACACTGTAGGTTTGGACGAGTTGAGATTTGAATGGGACGATCGCAAAGCGAGATCAAATGAGCAAAAGCATGGAATCTCTTTTAGCGAGGCAGAAACTGTCTTTTACGATGAGAATGCACGATTGCTATACGACGCAGAACATTCATCAGATGAGGATCGATATATCCTGCTAGGCATGAGCAACTCGCTAACTTTATTAGTGGTTTGCCATGTGTATCAGGAGGACGAAGAAACCATTCGGATTTTCTCGGCTCGTCGAGCAAATAAAAGCGAGCAGCAACAATACCAGAGTTTTCTGCCATGAAAGATGATTACGACTTCTCTGAATCTGTAAAGAATCCCTATATCAAGAAGCTGAAGAAGCAGGTTACAATTCGGCTTGAGGAAGAGGTTGTGGAGTACTTCAAGAGTCTGGCTGAAGAAACAGGTATTTCTTACCAGAGCTTGATCAATTTGTATTTGCAGGACTGCGTGAAATCACAACGAAAACCATCATTGGAATGGGTAGGCGAAAGCTAGCAAGGTTCTTACCTTTTCCTTCCAAAAAATGAAGGGTGAAAGCATTTCGCCTCCACCCTTAAAACCTCAGCTCGAATCTTTATTGCTGAACGCCGATCGCAAACGTGAGTAAATCTTGCTCACCCAAGCGAATCTCCAACGGGTAGACACGATCGAGATCGAATTCCCGAATCTCCAAGCTCAATTGACCCGCAGTATTGCGATCGACCAAGGCACGAGATTCATCGCCCTGAAACGAGAGACTGCCTCCACAGGGAAGCACCGCTTCGATCGATAACCGTTCCACTTCATACTCAACCTTCAGCGTAAACGCGCCCAACTCGGTGAGCCATTCGCGCTCTAATTGCGGTTGACTGGTCGAAACCGTCAGCATCAACGTGCTGAGAATCTCCCGTGCTGCGAGGAGTGATAACGCCATTTGTTGCGTCTCGATCGCACCTTCGTAGGACCGGGGCAATTCTTCGCCGATTTCGATCGCGAGGTCTTGCAGCTTGGCAACCTTAGACCGAGCCGGTGATACCATCACATAACCCGCAACGTTGTTCAGCAGTTGAGTTTGACCCGGAAACAGTGTATCGACTGCCCGAACCAACTTTGCTCCTTCTCGGAGCGAGGAAAATAACACCGATTGGCACCGTACCAGAAGTTCGGTCATCACCGCTTCAGGCATCGGGATCGGCAAATTCATGTGACGAATGTGTTGTAACCAAACAGATGCAGCCACTAAAGCAGGTTGCGCTTCAGTTCGGGATGGCTCAGAATCATACTCCACCGATTCTTTCTCCCAGGGAAAAAGGGGCGGATTTTTCTGAGCTTCCTGAAGAAGACGATGTTTTAGCAGCGCATGAAAACGATCTTGCACAGCAGGTATCTCTCCCAGTTGGTGTGATGAATCCTCGTGTGAGGAGCGCATTCGAGGGGAAGGATTCCCCTGAACGGAGTCACTGATTGGATCACGATTTAGGGGCGGCTGTAGCAAATCTGTCTTGAGATCAATCCGATCGACGAGACCGAGATTTTGTAACAGTTTTAATAGAACTTGTGTTCTCTTGTCTAAGTTGTGATCCATTGTGATAACACCCTATTCATCAGCCGATGGGGTTCCTCCGGAATCTTGGTCATTACGAATTTCCCAAGCTTGCTCAAGGAGTTTAAACCATTGTTTCTGAACTTGATTCACGGTGCAACCTAATCGTTGTGCGATCGTGGTTTCCGGTAATTTTTGTTGCTTCAGATCCAAGAGTTTGGCTTGGGTAGCGGTGGCGCGTTGGTGTAACGTTTGCCACTGACGATTCGAGAGTCCGAGATTTCGCTCCAGATCTGCCTCTAGCCATTGGTGGACGAGTTCCCAATGGTGCGAGAACGAGAATCGAATCAAATGGTATTTGAATCGCTGCTGTAAGTAATCCCGTTGACGCGGGGTTAAGCCCAAAATCGCTTCGATTTCGTTGGCGGGAAGGTCTTGAAGCCGCAGGGTAAAATAATCGATACAGTCGGTCTGCTTGCGTTCTTCAAGGTAGGCGACGAGTTCTTTGATCACCGATTGGCGCAGGGTGTCCTCTGCCAATTCTGGTTCTTGAGCCACCATTTGTTCCCGAACTTGTTGAATCGATGCCATGTTCCAAGGATTCTCGGATTCGGACATCGATCCTTCAGCGGCTTGCTCTAGATCGACCAGGGTTTCGATCGGTTGCTGTTGTGAGAAGGTTTGCGCTCGGAGAATGATCAATTGCTGATTGCGATGTCCAGGGAGGGGAATTCTCCGTTTCCCGTAGCGCTCGGTGAACGCCATATATTCAGACAGTTCTAACGTCGATCGAGGCGTGTAATTCGATCCGAGTTGCGACTCCCGACGAAACGCATTCAGCGCTTCCATGTAGAAGCCTTGTAAGAAATCCTCGATCAGAACAAGTCGAGCTTGATAACTCGATTGGGTTTGGGGCGGTGTGATGTAACGATAAATCACCGCGCTCAAATTACTATGCAGTTCGGCGCGACCCCGACGCGAACCTAGGCGATAATACGCCAAACATTGTTGGAGTCGGTGTTTCGCGAGCGTGGTTGCCCACGTTTGAATCTCTCCAGATGCTTGAATCCGTTTGCTTTCAGAACAAATTCGGACTACTTCTTGGGTCAGTCGATCGGCAACTTCCCGGCAGTTTCGCTCAGAGGCAGTGGTCGCTTGTTTCAGTTCGTTCAACAGAAGCTGAAAAATCGCGTCCACGCTCTGGCAGATTTCCCCCACGGTTTCTAGTGTCGTGCAAATCAATGGCTTACTCTCATTGCTTTGATGGAACTTTTTTGTGATGCCTAGATCACAATAGTGGTAGAAATCCCTGATTATTTGCGGATGGCACGGTTATATGAATCTAGATCAACAGCTTCAAACTCTGATTGATGAAGCTCCCCAAGACGGCTCAACTCCTCAGCTTATTCAAGCTATCGCTCCTGTGTTGGGCGCGATCGCGCAACGGTTACGACATCTTCAATATTATGTGGTGCAGACGCTCGATCAAAATTGGGTGATGCTGACCCTCGGTCATCGTGCCCAGAATGAGCCTGAGAAAAACGTGATTTATGCCTTTCCCAGCCTCAAGGACGTGGCTTCTAGTCCTTATGATTTGGCTGATCCGAATTTGATTGCTTTACCGATTCCGGTGACACATATCCTGTTTCAAATGCTGGCAATGGATAAAGAGTACAGCACGATTTTTTTTGAAACGCCGGGAAATGCGACAATCGGGACAGAGGTTCAGCGATCGGAACTCGAAACAATGATTCAAGAATATTGGCGCGAACAGGCAGATGCGGTGACTGAAGCCAATATTCCAAGTGATATCGCCTGACGTAAGGTGAGATTCGTGCGGGTTGGAACTGTAAATCGAAATCTTGGTAGAAGGCTTTAGAGTTGCAGTTCTGACTTTGCATAGAGAAAATCCTATTGAAAGTCAACCGTCTGAATACGAATCTTTTCTGCTGTTTCCAGATTGCACTGTTGTGAACACGGATACAACATTCGTGACTCGATTGAAACACAATCCTTACGCTTTTTCGGTGCGGATTCATGAAAGCTTTATATAAAGCATCCGGTTTAAAATTGCTCAAATCGTAGGAATACAAGGATACAGCGAGGATTTTAAGCGATTTTTTTCAGATGCGGACACGCACATTTCTGTTAATTCGGGAACTTTGAATCTGCTAAAAGGTAGAGCTTCGGAACTGGGGATCGCTGTTACGATCGCCAAAGCTTGAATTTGGTTTGGAAAAATGAGTTCTATGTCTTCTCAAGTCAACCCGGTAAGCCTCTACTGCTATAAAAACGAGA
>JADEXW010000406.1 GCA_015206935.1 Pseudanabaenaceae cyanobacterium LEGE 13415
GAATCAGAAGGTTCTGGAATATGCAGTGAAGGCAGGACTCGCATTGAATTGTCAAATTGCACCTTATAGTAAGTTCGATCGCAAACAGTATTTCTATCCTGACTTACCGAAGAATTACCAAATTTCTCAGTACGATTTACCGATCGCGGAACACGGTTGGCTAGAAATCGAAATTACTGATGATAAAGGTAAGCCGTTGTTGGATGAAAACGGTAAAGCGAGAACGAAACGCATCGGGATCACTCGCCTGCACATGGAAGAAGATGCGGGCAAACTCGTGCATGGAGGCAGCGAACTCGCCACAAGCGAGAGGCAAAGCCAGCGACTTGCAGGTTCTACATATTCGCTGGTGGATTACAACCGCGCAGGTGTTCCTCTCTGCGAAATCGTGTCTGAACCGGATATGCGAACCGGACAGGAAGCCGCCGAATATGCTCAAGAGTTGCGCCGAATCATGCTCTATCTGGGTGTGAGTGACGGCAACATGCAAGAAGGTTCACTTCGATGTGATGTCAACGTTTCGGTGCGTCCGGTTGGGCAAGAAGAATTCGGCGTGAAAGTTGAAATCAAAAACATGAACTCGTTTAGTGCGATCCAAAAAGCGATCGACTACGAGATCGAACGGCAAATTGCAGCGATCGAGAATGGCGAAAAAATCATTCAAGAAACGCGCCTCTGGGAAGAAGGGTCACAACGCACGATTAGTATGCGGGTGAAGGAAGGATCGAGCGATTATCGCTATTTCCCTGAACCGGATTTGGGCCCGATCGAAGTTTCTTCTGAGCAATTGGAAAACTGGCGATCGCAACTCCCCGAATTGCCGTACCAAAAGCGCCATCGTTATGAGGCAGATTTCGGGCTGTCGGCTTACGATGCGCGGGTATTAACGGACGATCGAGCGATCGCGGAATACTTTGAAGCGACTGTTGCTGCTAAAGGAAATCCGAAACTTGCCGCAAACTGGATCATGGGCGATATCAGCGCTTATTTGAACAATGAGAAGCTGAGTATCACTCAATTGGCGCTCAAGCCTGAAACGTTGGCGGAACTGATTAGACTGATTGAAGATGGCACGATCAGTAACAAAATCGGGAAAGATGTCTTGCCAGAATTGCTCAGAACAGGTGGATCAGCGAAGGAATTGATCGAGAAGAAAGGCTTGATTCAAATTTCCGATGTGGGCGCGATCGAAACTGCGATCGATGCGGTTCTTGCTGCGAATCCGAACGAGTTAGAACAGTATCGAGCGGGTAAGACGAAACTTCTAGGCTTCTTTGTCGGTAAAGTGATGAAGGAAACTGGAGGACGGGCAGATCCGAAATTGACGAATCAATTGTTGGCGAAGAAATTGAACGGTTAAAGATCTTGGGTTGGGTGTTTGGCTCAACCCATTTTTGATACAAGTTTGATGACTTATTTGTATGACAGTTTTTTTGGAAATCGCCCCCTAAATTCCCCATTCTGTACACACAAATCGATCTGTCATTGCTGACATTCTTCGCCCCCTAAATCCCCCATGCTGGGGGACTTTGAAGGTGAGAAGCACTATAGAATTCTAGAAATTCTTCCGTCTCAAAGTCCCCCAAATTTGGGGGATTTAGGGGGCTTTAGCCGCCTCAAACGCAGCGAGGATCTTCATCGAACTCACGAATTTTTATGCCTATGAAAGTTGCATTCTGGCTAATCCCAAACGATCGAGATTTCTATCAATCTCTAATCAACGATCTGGCTCAACAATACAACGCCCCAATCTTTCAACCGCACGTCACCCTCTTCAGCGGCAATTTTGAGCGGAATCAAATCTCAGAATTTCTCCGAACCCCGATCGATCTCGTTCTGCAAATCGATCGCATTCAATATTCCGATCAATTCACTAAAACACTATTCATTCAACTTTTCTCGAATTCTCAATTAGAGCAATTAAGCCAATCAATTCAAGAATCTTTTGGATCACCCTATTCGCTTGATCCGCATATGAGTTTGATTTATGCGCGATTAGAAGAAGCAGACCAGCGATCGCTCTCGGAACAAATTCAATTACGCGATCGCGCCATTCACTTCGATCGACTTTCCGCCGTAGAAATTCCAACCCATCCTCAAACCCGCGAAGATGTCGAAGCTTGGCGCGAAATTACGCTATAAAAGCTTTTTGCGAGACCGTTTCGGCAAAGGTAGATTTCGAGAAGAATGAAAATCTTCCTGAACCTTGTGAGTCAAACGGCGCGACACTTGGCGAACCACCTGACGAAGAATACGATCGCCGGTTTTCCGAATCAACGAATCCGGCAGAGCATGAATAAATCTAGGAAACTGAATCGCCACCTGCAAATCAAGCTGCCATTGCACCTGAGTCATTTTTGATGTGAAATCATGACTCGGATGTTCCACTAAATTGAGTGCAGCTTTGAAATCCACCTCATAGCCCAGCGGCACATCGCCCGGAACTGGAACCGTCTCAATCCGATAAACGCCTTCTTGCTGCGGTAATAGGTCTAAACCCACTTTCGGTTCGACATCATACCCAAACGCCCCAAAATGTCCAATGATCAGCGCATAGCTATTTTGCCCGATCGCTTCCACCTGCATCGGATGAGCGCAACGGTGAAACCACTCCTGATGGATATCAAGATACTGCGCCACAGTTCGAGCATCCGCGTTCATCTCCATAGAGTCAATGAACTGGCTCGAAAAAACAGTCGGCTCATTCAACAGCGTGTCACCAGGCTGAAGGGGTGTCCCACTCGGATGAGCGGCATCCGTCGAGCGGACAAAGTTAGGATTAGCGAAATCCGAAGGATCAGTCGGTTGCGATTGCATTCACTCTTTCACCGTTTGCCGTGGTCTAGGTCAAGGTTCCCTAAAGGATACAGATAGGCTCAAAGTTCAGCAGGGCTTCTACTGAAAGTTCATTGAATTAATATCTTTCTGCGGAAGGTTGGAAGTTGTGTTTTACGTTACAAAAGTTAAAACATCACTGTTCTGTATCTTACTCTGTGGGTCAGGGTTCTGGAAAGTTATAGCAAAAAATTTCCGCGATTGGGGTGGAACCATTTCTTTCTTTTGCGGGATGTAAAGTAGGAAAGAAGCAACGAAAACTGTAAACACTGAATTTTTAGGGAATTGCTTATGAAGGCATTTGTCGCAGGGGCAACCGGGGAAACAGGTCGCCGAATTGTTCAACAATTAGTCGATCGAGGAATTCCGGTTCGGGCATTGGTGCGAAATCTCGAAACAGCTCGATCAATTTTGCCCACGAATGTTGAGTTAGTTCAGGGCGATGTTTTGCAGGGATCACAGCTCATCGGCGCAATGGGTGATTCAACTGTTGTATTCTGTGCCACGGGAGCAAGACCCGGTTTTGATCCCACTCAGCCATACAAAGTCGATTACGAAGGCACAAAAAATCTAGTCGATGCGGCAAAAGCAAAAGGGATTGAGCAGTTCGTTTTGGTGACTTCGCTTTGTACCTCGCAGTTTTTCCATCCGTTGAATTTGTTCTGGCTAATTCTGGTGTGGAAAAAGCAAGCAGAGGAATATCTCCAGAAAAGTGGCTTGACTTATACGATCGTGCGTCCAGGCGGATTGAAAAACGAAGAAAACGAAAATGCGATCGTCATGTCTTCAGCCGATACGCTTTCTGAGGGCAGCATTCCCCGCACGAAAGTTGCTCAAGTTTGTGTCGAGTCCGTGTTTGATTCCAATGCTCGAAACAAAATTGTAGAGATCGTGGCAAAACCGGAAGCGGCTCCGAAACCATTTTCTGAACTATTCGCGCAGGTTGCTTAAGGCAAAAATCGATCGAGTGCCGCCTTCAATTCTTCGATCTCTGCATCGATATTGCCTTCCTGGGCGGCACGAGCTACACACTGCGACAAATGCTCATCTAAAATCATTCGCGCCACTCGATCGAGCGCTCCCCGAACTGCGGCAATTTGAATCAGTACATCTGGGCAAGGTCGATCGCCCTGCACCATCGTTTTGATACCGCGAATATGCCCTTCAATCCGTGACAACCGATTGATCACTCGACGAACCGATTCCTCGCTGTGGATGTGCGGATGAGCCGAATCATGCTCATGAACTGGCTCAAGGTCGCGGGGTACATCTGAAGTTGCCATCGTCTCGATCGTGCTGAGGTGAGTGCTACTGATCTTAGTGCTTTCTCATCGAAGGTGGGGAAATGTCGGGAAATCTCTACAAAGCAAATTTTTGTTTTCGCTCGTAGGATAGGAATAATGGCTAAACAAAAGGCTATGCGGCATTTCCACGGGTGATGATTTATGCAACGCTTTAAGATTTTGAATCGTTTCCGCCGACTGCAATTCGCGATCGTATCGATTGCAATGTTGTTCGGTTTGATGTCTTTCCCACAAGTGGCTTCAGCGGAACCGAGTGTTGAGATTGCTCAGGCGCAAAGAGCGATCGGGCGCGGAAGTTTTGTGGCTGAAGCAGTTCAGAAAGTCGGAACAGCAGTCGTGCGAATCGATACGGAAAAAACGGTGACTCGACGGGCAAATCCGATGCTTGAAGATCCGTTGTTTCGGCAGTTTTTCGGGGAAGATTTTTCGGCGATGCCTCGATCGGAAACGTTGCGCGGTCAGGGTTCAGGATTTTTGATCGATAAAAGCGGCGTGATTTTAACCAATTCTCATGTGGTCAACGGTGCAGATAAAGTCACCGTGACGCTGAAAGATGGGCGCGTGTTTGAAGGGAAAGTGCGCGGATTTGATGAAGTCACAGATTTGGCAGTGGTGAAAATTGATGGGAAAGATTTACCCGTTGCACCTTTGGCAGATTCAGATCAAGTGAATGTGGGCGATTGGGCGATCGCGGTTGGAAATCCGCTGGGACTCGATAACACGGTCACGCTAGGAATTATTAGTACGTTGCATCGATCGAGCGCTCAAGTTGGATTAAATGATAAGCGCTTAGATTTCTTGCAGACCGACGCGGCGATCAATCCGGGGAATTCTGGAGGTCCGTTATTGAACGATCGAGGTGAAGTGATTGGGATTAACACCGCAATTCGGGCAGATGCGATGGGAATTGGATTTGCGATTCCGATTAATAAAGCGAAATCAATTAAAGATGCGTTAGCGCGGGGTGAAAAGATTCCGCATCCGTATCTGGGGGTTCAGATGACGACTTTAACGCCTGAGATTGCAAGACAGAATAATAC
>JADEXW010000407.1 GCA_015206935.1 Pseudanabaenaceae cyanobacterium LEGE 13415
CTATATTGCAGGTGAGTTGCCTGATGTTGCGTTTGAAATGGGTTTAGTGGATAAACTGCCTCCAGTACGCGGAAAGAATGCTGAGATTCGTGAGCAACCGGATGAACAATGATCCTTATGCGTGGATAGAACAATCATTAAGTGCGATCGACCGCGCAGGCTGGCATCGCTCAGTTAAAACTATCGATCGTCCAGGTGCAGCAATTCAAATTGAAGGTCGCATTTATTTGAATTTTGCGAGCAATGACTATCTAGGACTTGCAACGGACGATCGATTAATCAATGCTGCGATTGAAGCGACTCAACAATATGGAACGGGTAGCACTGGATCGCGCTTGCTGACTGGGCATCGATTGTTACACCGATCGTTGGAAACTGCGATCGCACAACTCAAACAAGCTGAAGATGCGATCGTATTTAGTTCTGGCTATTTAGCGAACTTAGGTGCGATCGCGGCATTAGTGGGAAAACGCGATTTAATCTTATCGGATCAATACAATCATTCAAGCTTGCGAAACGGCGCAATTGTGAGCGGCGCAACGATTTTAGAGTATCAGCACTGTGATATTGCAGACTTAAAAACGAAGTTAGAACAACAGCGATCGCACTTTCAAAGATGCTTAATTCTGACTGATACTGTATTTAGTATGGATGGTGATCTTTGTCCATTGCCTGAGATTTTAGCTTTAGCAAATGACTTTGAGTGCATGGTGTTAGTGGATGAAGCTCATGGGACTGGAGTAATGGGTGCGACAGGTGCGGGATGTGTAGAACACTTTGGCTGTACAGGATGTGCAATTGTGCAGATGGGAACCTTGAGCAAAGCACTAGGTAGCTTAGGTGGATATGTTGCTGGATCAACAGCATTAATCGATTACTTAAGAAATCGCGCTCCGAGTTGGATTTATACAACGGGACTTTCTCCAGCAGACACGGCGGCAGCGTTGTGTGCAATTGGCATAGTTCAAGAAGAAGCAAAACGTCGATCGCAGCTTTGGCAAAATGTTGCTTACCTCAAATCAAAGCTATCAAATTTCGCATTGTTACCTTCAGAATCTCCGATTCTTTGCTGGCAGTTGCCCGATGTTCAAACTGCACTAAAAACTGCGCAGTCACTACAAGATCAGGGTATCTTTGCGCCTGCAATTCGTCCTCCGACCGTTCCGACCAGTCGGATTCGGATGACGGTGATGGCAACTCATACAAGAGAGCAGATTGATCATTTAGTTCAATCTCTCGAAAATTCTGGCTCTAACAAGTCGTAAAGCCGTTGATAGCGATCGAATAATCGATGATATTGCTCCGAAAATTGCAAACTTGGAGAATGTCGGTCTCGAATCCGAATCATTGATCGTACCTCTGCTAATTGATCAATTTGCTGAACTGCATACATCGCTAACGCGGCTGCACCCAATCCACTCGCTTCAAATACTTCGGGTGCAAGCACTTCAATTCCAAATAGATCAGCCATTAATTGACAAGAAATTGTCGATCGAGTAAGTCCCCCTGATGCCAGAATCGTCTGAGTTGCTTCAGTTAGATCACTCAAAACCGTTGTGATACTATAAGCTGCAAATAAAATTCCTTCCAGTACTGCTCGAATAAAATGCGATCGCTGATGTCGCATTGTTATTCCAAAGAAAACACCTTGTGCATCTGCATTCCAATAAGGCGCACGTTCTCCTGATAGAAAAGGTAAAAATAACAGTCCCTCGGCTCCTGGTGGAATGGGTTTAGAGAGTTCAATTAAGCGATCATAAGCATCTGATTCTTGACTTTCAGGCAGTCCGAATTGATCCCGAAACCAACGTAGAACAATGCCACCATTGTTAGAAGCGCCACCAATCAGCCATTGATTTTCGCTGATTGCATAGCAAAAAGTTCTTGCCTGTGAATCAGTTAGCGGCTCAGAAACAATTTTGCGAACGGCGCTACTGGTTCCGATCGTAATTGCCACTTGATCTGATGCGATCGCGCCGACTCCAATATTTGCTAGTACTCCATCACTTGCACCAATAATTACAGGAACATTCGGATCTAGTCCCATTCTTTCTGCATACTGCGCTTTCATGCCTTTAAGAATGTGCGTTGATGGAACTATTTCGCTTAATTGATCCGCTCGAATCTGCGCCAGTTCTAAAGCGTTCTCATCCCAAGCGAATGTTCTAATGTTGAATAATCCCGTGGCAGAGGCGATCGAATAATCCACCACATACTGTTCAAACCATTGGTACAGAACATACTCTTTAATCGAAATGAACTTAGCAGCATTGCGAAAAAGATCGGGTTCGCAGTCTCTCATCCAAAGTAACTTTGTCAACGGTGACATTGGATGCAGCGGCGTTCCAGTATTTTGATAAATCGCAATTCCATCTGCGCTCTGCTTCAAAGCTTCAGCTTGCATCACACTCCGAGTATCTGCCCAAGTAATACTCTGTGTGAGTGGAACGTGGTCTGCACTCATCACAATCAAACTGTGCATTGCAGATCCACATCCCACCGCCGCAATGTCTCGACTTGATAGCTTTGCTTGCTGGATTGCTTCCTGCACTGATTCTAGTACAGCAGTTAGGATCACATTCGGATCTTGTTCAGCATATCGAGGGTGAGGAGAAAGTAATGGATATTCTCGACTTGCAATGCTCTTCACTTCGCCTGTGTGTGAAACTGCGATCGCTTTTGTGCTAGTTGTACCAATATCAATTCCGATGTAATAGTTCATTGCACTTTACAAGAATTGGCAGAGTTCGATCAAACGATCGAACTCTATGTTCTCATGCTTATCTTTGCTGTGAAGCTTGATAGCGTCGATTAATTTCACCCCAGTTCACCACATTCCACCAATTGTTGAGGTAGTCTGCTCGACGATTCTGGTAGCGCAGATAATAAGCATGTTCCCAAACATCATTCCCCATGATCGGGTAGCTTCCCTCACTGATCGGATTGTCCTGATTTGCAGTAGAAACGATTTGCAATTGTCCTTGAGGATTTCGCACCAACCAAACCCAACCACTACCAAATCGATCGCTGCCTGCTTGGTTAAACTGCTTACGAAAATTCTCAAAGCTCCCAAACGTTTGATTAATCGCTTGTGCGATCGCGCCTGTCGGTTGTCCTCCACCAGTCGGACTCATGATTTGCCAGAAGATCGTATGATTCAAGTGTCCACCCGCATTGTTCCGCACTCGTTGACGAATGTTTTCTGGCACTGCATTGAGATTAAGCAACATCGCTTCAATGCTCAATTTCTGTAGGTTCGGCTGATCTTTTAATGCACTATTGAGATTGTCTACATAGCTTTTGTGATGTCGATCGTGGTGAATTTGCATTGTTCTTGTATCGATCGCTTTACTCAACGCATTCGCTGGATACGGGAGCGGCGGTAGTTGTGCGGGGGATGCGCTCAATGTTCGATCGACATAAGCCACTGGACGAGCCGCAACTGGAGATGGAATTGCAGCAGGAGTTTGAGAGACTGCGGTTTCGTTCGGTTGGCAAGAAACTACTAGCAAGCTAAACACAAATGTAATGGCTAATACGATCGGGGACTTCAATAGTTTGAACATAGTACAACCTAAGTAAAAGACGACATCAGATAGTACAAAGAATAGCTTTATTTCTACAGTTCAGGGGAATTGTGACTAAAAAGTGATAGAAATGCAACAGCAGTAAGAAAAAGCCCTGCCTTGAGTGTTCAGAGCAGGGTTTATTGAAGTAAACTAACCGACAATCAAACTATCGTTGTGCGCCCTCTGCAAACAGTTCGTCATAGTCCTTCGCAAAGTTCACTCGAACATCTGCGAACTCTCCAGGGCTAACCGCTTGACTCAGGACACTCATGACAGTTCTGGCATAAGAAGCAGCCATTTCTACATCCACTCCCGCTCTGTTTGAAATCCGAGTGTAAAACTCTTCAATCTTGAAGTTGTCACCCATCTGTCCTTCGCGACCCCGCAGACAATCGCCTAACTCTGCGGGAAGTTGTGCCGCTAAGTTACTCGCTTCATCACCGAGTAGTCTTTCGCGCATGGTTTCTAACACCGCTTTCGTTGCTTTAATTGCAGATTCACGATCGCTAAATTCTCCCGAATCTTTCACTGCTTTAATAAACTGATCGTAGTTCATGATTTAACTCCCAAAGATGAATCACTGTTTCTAATGGTCTTGAATTTGTAGAAAGATGAATCTACATTTTGGTTGAAGTTTAATAGCGGAAGACCGCTGCGATTGTTGCAGAAGATGGCATTCGATCGGGTTCCACTGCATACACGGTTCCACCATTAATGATGGTTTGTAGTGCAGCAGCATCTAGCAAATCTTCGTCTTCGGGTTGAGCTTCGTTGTGAATCTCAATTTCATTTGTATCTGGATTGAATCTGCCCCAGCGTTGAACTCCGACTGGAACAAACAACTGCTCAATCCGACCGTAGTAAGCGGCGGGAACAGTCTCTTCAACTTTGGTTGAGATCAACTCAGTGTTGGATAGCTCGTGATAATTATTCACGGCTCTTTCTTGTTCCTGAGCAAACAACGGTTCAACGATCGACCAAGCTTGCTCATGCAAAAAGCCTAAGCTATCATCCTTCACATTGCCGTGGATGCCTTCTTCAACCAGTTTCGGATAGGTGTTTGCTTCCCGATAGATCGGCATCAGATATTCAACACAAGCGAGAATTAAAGGCGCACGTTTTCCGTTTAAGAACTCATGCAGCGCTTCATTAATCGCGTGGAAGAACTGGCGGTATCTCCGGGTCACATCATCGCGATCGGGTGAACTTTGACCATGAAACACGCCAGGCCCAGTCGAAGAATTGCTGAAGTTCGATGCGCCGCTCGTGGTTCCGATTCGGAACTGCCCTTGCTGTTCGCTTTCATCGTACTGAAGAACCTCATCCATGTTCTGCGGTAAGTTCGGAACATGAACTTCACGCATATCATCTCGATCGCCTTCATACAATCGCACCTGTTTCTGACTGAGTTCTAGAACATAGAATGTTCCGTCACCCGTCAGCAACGGTAGCAAGGGTTTGAGATGAAATTGATCAGTAACGACAACTAGCTCAAAGAGATCACGCGGGACTTTGTAGTAATGATAGAAACCATCCGTCACAAACAGCGCAAAGCCACGATCTTGTTGTTGCCAGAAATTATCTTCGGTCTCGATGGCTTGTAGC
>JADEXW010000408.1 GCA_015206935.1 Pseudanabaenaceae cyanobacterium LEGE 13415
CACTTGAAGATATCTATCGCTTTTTCCAAACCCCGCAACCGATCTTTCTGAATCAAGAATTGACTGTTTGCTACTTGATGTCAGTTCTGGTTGAGTCGGAATCTTACGGGACTGAACTCGTCCAAACTCTGCGACAGAACTATCCGAACTATCGATTGTCGGACACGATTTTGCAGAGTTCGCTGCGGTTTTTGGAAAAACAAGAACTTATTACTAGCTATTGGAAGAAGCCCGAAAAACGAGGTCGTCCGCGTCGAATGTATCAGCTTTGCCCCGAAGCTCGATCAAAAGCGGAAGAGTTTGCCCAGTTCTGGCGAAACTACGTGCAAACTCACCCATTGCATCGATTGAATCCTGAACCGA
This sequence comes from Pseudanabaenaceae cyanobacterium LEGE 13415, assembly GCA_015206935.1. Classification (GTDB taxonomy): domain Bacteria; phylum Cyanobacteriota; class Cyanobacteriia; order Leptolyngbyales; family Leptolyngbyaceae; genus Leptolyngbya. The sequence goes on from JADEXW010000408.1 coordinate 364, forward strand.
GTCCAGCTGGATGATACAAAAAATCCCCTTGAATGTCTAAAAGCGTTTAAGGGGATTTTTAGCGGAGTATTCAATGCTAGTTCGACAAATCTTTTCGCTCCGTTGCAGTTGGCTTATGCCCCCTAAATCCCCCAAATTTGGGGGACTTTGAGCAAGAAATTTTTCTGTAGCAATAGAAGTTCAGATTAGAACATCTTCGGAGTTGCCCCAAACCCCCAAATTTGGGGGCTTAAGACTCTTGCTCCCCCAGAATTGGGGGCTGGGGGGCACGATCCGCCTTCAACACAGCAAAAAACTCAAATCATCTCAAAAGTAAACTGCCAACCCGTTCTAAAGGATTGGCAGTTCACCTAGTATTCACAGAGATTTATGGGTTAGAACCTTTATATTTGCTGGCTCCATTTCATCTGTATATAGAATCTCAGATTTTCTCTGGATACCTGAATTCTCTAACCTTTTCTTTAGATTTGATGTTTGTGCGGAGTCAAAGTCGCGCCCAGAGCCTGAGACAGCCAGACCTCGATCGCATGAACCGGATATTTCCGCGCCACGTCTGCGGCAGGATCGACCATCGGCTGCACCAAAATCGTGAACATGCCCAACCGATTTCCCGCCAACACATCCGTAAATAAGCGATCGCCCACCATTCCCACTTGTTCTGGTGGTAAATTCATCGCTTCTACAGCCCGTCTCAGCTTCCGACGCGAAGGCTTGCCAGCACCCGTAATGTAATAGGGCAACTTCAGCACATCAGCAATTCGTTTAATCCGGTTCTCGCTGATATTGTTGCTCACCAGCCAAATCTGGGTAATTTCCCGAACTTGCTCAACCCAGGGTGAAAGCTCTGCCGAAATTTGCGCTGTGGTAATTGGCACTAAAGTCTCATCGACATCTAGAACCAAACCGCATAGCCCATTCTGCTGTAGCAGTTCCGGTGTCAATCCAAGAATGGTCGTATCGAGAAGAAGATCGGGTTGAAGAAGTTTGCCCCAAGACATGGTGTAAGACTCGTGAGAGTGAACAATGAAAAAGCCTATTTATTAGGGTAAGGGCTGCATTTAGTTAAATCAATCACATTTCGATTTGCTGTGACAATTTATTTATATCTTTAAGAAAGATTGCTCTAAACTGAATCGCTCTAAACTTGATTCATAGTCTAGAGCGATCGTGTCTCAAACTCGCATCCCAAAAACCACTGAGACCTATCGAGTTTTTGCAGGTTGTTCTTTTTGCGCTTGATTGTCAATGCGATCGCGAATTTTCCCTTGTGCCGCTTCGTGTTCTGCCAAGGTGCGACTAAACACATGAGAGCCATCGTACCGCGCCACAAAATAGAGATAGTCCGTCTGTTCGGGTTCTAAAGTCGCTTTGAGACTGGCAATTCCGGGAGCCGCGATCGGGGTTGGCGGTAATCCAGGAGTAACGTAAGTGTTATACGGCGAAGGAGTTGCGACCTGAGCATAAGTCAACGGATTTTCAGGCGTTTGCTGCACTCCCAACGCATATTCCACGGTTGGATCAGATCCGAGCGTCATGTTCTTTTTCAATCGATTGTGAAACACGCCCGAAATTCGATTACGTTCATCAGGAATGACAGCCTCTTTCTCGACAATGCTGGCAAGTGTGACCCATTGCAGCAAGGAAAGATTTGTCTTGCCGCGATTTTGGTTGTAAATCGGGAGCGCAACTTGCTCGAAACGGTTCAACATCTGACGGACAACCTGTTGAGGCGTAATGGCTGATCCAGCTTCGATCTGATACGTATCGGGATACAGAAACCCTTCTAAGAAAGGCAGATTCGGAGGCAGCCAAGGAAATTCAGCATTCGGAATCTGGCTTGCCGCATTGAGAAAATCTTGTGCTTTGAAAAATCCTTGTTTCTCGAAATAGTTCGCCATCTGCTTCAGCGACCAGCCTTCAGGAATCGTGAAACTCCGTTGAGCGACTTCACCGTTCCAGATTTTTTCTGCGATCGCTTGCAAACTATCACCCGTCGAAAGCTCGTAATTCCCTGCTTGGAAGCCACCATCGGGCTTTTGCCACATCATCCACCGCGCCCAAACATCCCAAGCTCTTGCCGATCGAATCAATCCGGATGCTTCAAGCTCTTGTCCAATTTGTTGGGCTGAAGTCCCCTGTGGGATCTGAATTAAAACTCGTTTCCCCTGCTCCGAATTGGACTGTGAAGCCACAGGAGAGCTGGCAAAACTCCACCAAGCCTGGGCACGCCAAGCAGAAAGACCGAGTGCAGCCCCGACGAGAAACAGGAAGAACGACAACCTCGCAACACTTTTCGCGATTTTCATCTGAACTAAAGGTGAAGAACTAGCAAAAGGTTTTGCTCAGAACAAATGTTAACGAAGTTTGTGAATAAGTCAACCGATATAAAAATCAATTATTACCAAAATTTGCGATCGAGGGGATCACGACCAAACGAGGATTGTAGCGCTTATTTTGAATGAGTAAAAATATTTTTAGGAGTCGGTTGAATGCGAGTATTCAAGTTTACCGACTCCAGTTGAACTATTCCATTTCATCGAAGAGTTGATCTTCGATCATGGGCAACATCGGCTCAATTTTCTTAAGCTCTTCTTGCGATAAAAGATGCGGCGTTCCATCGTCATCGAGTCGCGCCAAAATAAAATACGGATCAAGCGGAGTATAAATCGCGTATTCTTGTTCTTCGTGCCAAAAACTGGCTAAAAGCTGAAGTTCTTCTTGATCCTCTTCAGAATCCGATTCGACTCCTGCCCAAGCTTCATCATCATCGAGATCCGGTAAATCGCCTTCAACGGTTAAGACCACTGCGGTTTGTTTCAGAGCTAGGTTTTGCTCTTCCAACACCGCTTTCGCGATCGGAAACACTTGATCAATCACAGACTGATCTTCGACTAATACTGCTTCATCCTCGTCGCCATTTTCTTGCCAAGCGAAAATCTCGATCGGCGAGTCAACGGGAAGTAACAGCACATATTCTTGATCTTCCACGTCCAAAGAATGCTCGATGTAACAGGTGAGCGTTTGTCCTGTTTCATCGGTCAGGGTTACGGTTGGAGCATCCATGCTGTTAATGCTGTCTTCGTCCATTGGACTCTCTCTATCTCATCTTGTAAACGAATTTCAGGACGCGCCGTGACCGAGAGTTTGCGATCGCGGTTTGCCCTCCCAAAAGTATCTCGTAGAATGGTTACTTTTTCTCAAAGCAAAGCCCAGGACATTGATTTCGTCTCTATGGGATGAAAGATTTCGGCGTAATTCACTTTCGCGTCGAGAGGGGGATCACTTTTGCCGTTGTGGGAGTTCAATTTAGGGTTGCGAACCAGCCTAATATGGTTAACTAAATTGTTTTGGCAGATGAGGTCGGTAGAATTTGGCGGATGACATCCTAGAACGAGTTCGAGAAGCAGCAAATAAGCGACTATTATTTCTACCTCATACGATTCCGCAGATGTCGCGTCCCGATCGCATGATTTCAACTGCTGAAATTGAACGGGTCGTTGCCACAGGCGAGATCATTGAAGATTATCCAGAAGACGCAAGAGGACATAGTTGCCTGATGTTTGGTTTGGGACGAGACGATCGAGCAATCCATGTCGTCTGTGCCCCAAAGGATGAGTATTTGGCTATTATTACGGCATATCTGCCTGATCCTGATCAATGGACATCAGATTTTAGAGGGAGACTTTAGGAATGGAATGCTTGTGCTGCAAAGCCCAAATGCGGAGAGGAACTGCTCCATTTGCGATCGATCGGAATGGCTATCGGGTCTCTTGGGATAGCATTCCAGCGTGGGTTTGTGATCAGTGTGGCGAGGCTTTGTTTGAAGCTCGTGAGGTTGATTTGATTCAGGAAGCCCTTGCGAGTCTAGATCGTGAGACAGCGATATTGGTGGGTCAATCGTCCTGAAGAGAGCTAGAGAAGAAATACTAGTCGTTCTTATAAGTGATAGGTATGCTTTCGACGTTTGTGATTACGCTGCGAGAAGGGGTAGAAGCTGCGCTAGTGGTCGGGATTGTGCTGGCGTATCTGAGCAAATCTGGTCGATCGAGTCTTAATCCTTGGGTCTATGGTGGGATTGTTTCGGGCATTGTCGCCAGTGTTGCAGTTGGGATTGTGTTTATTTGGACATTGGGCAGTTTAGAAGCTTCTAATCATGTCTATGCACCTGTGTTCAAACCGATGCTTGAAGCGATTTTTGGATTAGTCGCGATCGCGCTTTTGAGCTGGATGCTGATTTGGATGACGAAACAGGCGAAATCACTCAAAGGTGAAGTCGAACGCGAGATTGATCAAGCCATTCAAACGAATGCCGCTTGGGGTGTGTTTGGATTGATCTTCTTTGCAGTGTTGCGCGAAGGATTTGAAACCGTGGTGTTTATTGCGGCGCAGTTTCAGCAAGGAGGGTCGCCTGTCATTGGTGCAATTGGCGGATTGACAGGTGCGATCGTCATTGGCATTCTATTGTTCAAATTGGGTGTAAAAATCAATCTGAAACAATTCTTTCAAGTGATGGGCGTGTTCCTGTTATTAATTGTTTCTGGGTTAGTGATTGGTGTGCTAGCTCACTTTGATAAAAGCTTGGCAATCTTATCTCAGTTGAATCCTGAACTTTCAAAGCTCTGCATTTCTCAGCCGAATTCTTGCTTCTTAGGAGGATTGATTTGGGATACTTCCAAGGTGCTACCGCAGAAACAATTTCCGGGTGTGATTCTGCATACGTTATTTGGATATGTCGATCGCTTATATTGGGTCGAAGCGATCGCATACCTAACCTTTCTAATCACTGTTGGTCGCTTATATTTGCAAAGCT
>JADEXW010000409.1 GCA_015206935.1 Pseudanabaenaceae cyanobacterium LEGE 13415
GAGTAACTGTGGGATTTAGTGGAGTATTTGTTGTGGGATTGGGGTTGGGGGAAGGCGCAACGATCGTGCCTGGAGCGGTAGAACTGCCAGGAGTTGGAGTGACTTCGATCGGGCTGCCGCTGTTGTTGATTGGTGCAGAGGGGGAAGTGCTGGTAGGAGGTGTGGAACTGGGACTGTTAGGAGGGGGTGTCGTGTTTGGAGTGCTGGGCGCAGCGCCACCAGTTGGCGTTGTTGATCCAGGAGGAGTAGAGGTTGTGCCTGATGGGGTTGAGTTGCCAGGCGTATTTGTTGAGTTGCCAGGCGTATTTGTTGAGTTGCCAGGAGTATTTGTTGAGTTGCCAGGCGTACTTGTTGAATTACCAGGAGTACTTGTTGAATTACCAGGAGTATTTGTTGAATTGCCAGGAGCATTTGTTGAGTTGCCAGGAGTATTTGTTGAGTTACCAGGGTTTGTAGTAGTTCCGGTATTGCCTGTAGGGTCAGTTTGCGATGCGCCTCGCACGTCATTGCGATCGTTAACCTGTCTAGGAGTTGTTGAAGAACCACCTGGAGTTGAGCTATCCCCAGAACCAGAGGACGTTGTAGTGTTAGGAGTTGTGCTGCTTGGAGTTGAACCGCTTGGCGGGGTTCCCGTAGTTGTACCAGTTCCAGTATCAGGCTTAGTCTCAGCCGTGGTTGTTTGCTGAGTGGTCGTACCTGGATTCTGAATCGGTGTTGCGACAGGAGTTTCCGCAGGCGAAAGCTGCACCATTCTAGGATTTTCAATTACAGGTCCACTCAGCGGTTTTTGTTCGCGGAGAGCTTGAGCCGTTTCAGCTTGTACGGCTGCGATTCCTGGTTCTGCACTGGGTTGGGCTTCTCGACGCTGCAAATCTAGACCGCGTACCATGTCGCTGGTTTCATAGAAGCGGTGCATATCGAAATTGAAGAGCCGAATCCCTAACGGATCAACGATCGCCATTTGTCCCGCTTCTAAGGGCAATTTACGTCCTGTGGTATTATCCACAATTTCCATTGGCCCATTCGGGTTGTTCGTTAGTGCGCCGATTACAGTGGTTTCGGTCTGCTCATCGTAGCGGACGAATAGGGCTGATCCCCGAACGCCAGCCGAAGCGTTGGGCGTATCGATCGTGGTTCTCCCCTGTCCCGGTTTGATTAGTAGCAACACGGTTCCATTATTGAGGCGAAAATTCCGCGTTCCAGGAATGAAGCGAAAGACTGCCATTTCGCCAACTCGTGCCCAAGAACCGTCATTAAACCGCAATCCCACCCGTGAGGCTCTCGAAGTCTTGAGCGCGTCATCGGGGCGCATAATTTCAGATAAAATTGCGTCGCGCTCCGCTTGTCCCCTTGGTACGAATCGAACTTGCCTTACAATCTCCCGGATTTCGGCGGAAGTGATGGGAGTTAAGGCATGGGCGGCGCTAGCGAGCAGGACAGCGCTCACTCCTAACGCCAGGGATGGGATTGCAAGGAACCAATTGCGGGACATAGACGCTCCAAGAACAATAAGGACAGATGGCGACGGTGCGCGATCAGAGGGGGGTCAGCCTAGAACAAGTTCAACCCAGTTCTACTCGTGTGAGATGATTAGGTGAAATTACAGACTAAAGTCTTCACAAATACTTTACACGCGAATGGAAAAGCTCAAGGAATTTCTACTTCAGCTTTAACGAGACTTCACATAATATCCGTGAAGATACTAGCATCGATCGTATATGCAACAGTTGTTGAAGTTGTCCGGAATCTGTACATCAAAGTGCTGAAATTAGTTTGAGAGTATGGATGCTGAGGGGTAGTGGGGAGATTGTGAAACAGTTGACTTTAAGACTAGGTGATGCCGCAAAGTCTCAATCTGCGGTTCCAGCACACTTTCGTAGCATTGGGCTACCGTGGAAATTACAGTACTCCCTAATCAGTCAGGTTGGAGTTTGGTTTGTCCTAAGCTTTACGAGCAAAGCCTGGTGTATTCCTATACAGTCTAGTGATTCGTCTTCAGGAAATTTGACTGTTGAAGTTCGATCGCTGACTGAAAAGCCAGATGAAAAGTTCCCGATTTTGAGATCGAATTCTGAAAATTTCTCTCTTCAAGCGAAAAATTTAGCGCTGAATGGGGATCAGTCTGCGATCGACTCGGCTCCAAGTCCTGTAGCTTTTATGCCAGAAGTCATCGAGACGACTCGAAAGCAGCTACCGCGATCGGTTGCGATGCCAGTGCTACCTTCTAATCAATGTTGGCGATCGATTGCAGCAAATTGCGAATACCGCGCTGGTGATGTTCAAATCCCTCAACAGACTGAGCCGCCCCAAGACAGACCAGATTCTGAGCTTGGAGATTTGCGCCTCAGCCCGATCTCGGATTCGGAGTTGGGAATTTTGAGCCTTCAACCCATTCAAACCGATCCGCCTGTAGGATCTGCTGATCCCGAATTAGGAACGCTGAGAATTCAAGAGCGAACGACTCCACAGCCGCCGATCGTGCTTCCGACTCGTCCCCGTCAGCCGTCAGCGTATTTGCTAGCGCGAACAGATTATTTCAAATCATCAAATGTCTTTTCTGATGTTGATCCCGTAGATGATGGCTTGTTTAGAACAGGATTAACTTTTTTCTATGCACCACCCATCGGGTCTCGGACATTTTTGATCACCTCGATCGATACAAATCTGATTCGATACACTCGCCTAGGACGGTATCGGGATATCAACGGCAATATTCAATCGTTGAATTATGACGAATTGCGCTTGAGGGCGGGAGTGTTTCATCGGCTCACGCCGCGTTTGTCTGCCGAACTGGGCTGGAGTAATCAGAGACTATTTACATCCGATCGCGGATTGCAGCAAATCTTTAGTGGGCGAGAGTTTTTTGGCGATAATTCGATTCGATTTGAGTTGAGCCGTCAAGATACCTTGTCACCCAAGCTCTCATTAAATACGTATTACCAATTTCGGTGGAGTTTCGCGAATCCGGACGATCGCAGTCGGATTCTCAATACGTTTATTGCAACGTTGGGCTACAACTTCTCACAGAGATTTCAGACCGCGATCGATTATCAGTTTTCGTGGTCGCATTTCACGCAGCAGGCACGAGACGATCTTTATCATCAATTGATCGGGCGAGTGACTTACAACTTCACACCCCGAACTCAAGCGAATATTTTTGCGGGATATAGCTTCGGAAATTCGAGCGATCGTCGGATTGATTTTGATAGCTTCATCTTTGGGGCGGGATTAGTGTTTAGTGTGCCGCTGTTCTAAACCAGATAAGAACACCAGTCACTCCAGCTTCCTGGATAGAGTTTGGCTTGATCGATCCCCGCATTTGCAAGCGATAACAAGTTGACGCAAGCGGTTACTCCAGAGCCGCAATAAACAATGATTTCGTCCTTTGATTCGAGGTCTGACCAGTCTTGGGATTTGAGAAAACCGCGATCGTCGGTGACAGCTTGCCAAGGGTAATTTACTGCGCCAGAAATGTGACCCGCGATCGGATCAATCGGTTCGCGTTCTCCGCGATATCGTTCTGCCTCCCGCGAATCGATCAAGGCGACGTTCGGTAAATCTTTCTTCGCTTTCACAGTTTCAACATCCACGATCCAATCGGGTTGAATTTGAGGGGTGAAATTCCCAGATTTGGGTGAAGGCTCGATCAATGTAACTGGATAGCCTAAATTCTGCCAATTTGTGAAGCCACCATTGAGAACTTTAACGCGATCGTGTCCTAAATATCGAAGTAACCACCAAAATCGCGCCGCAAATCCAAATCGCGAATCATCGTAGGCAATCACTAAAGTTGAAGGCGTGATCCCCATTGTGGAAAGCTTGACAGAAAGTCGATCGACATCCGGTAAAGGATGCCGCCCACCGTGTTTTTGAACCGGGCTAGACAGATCTTGATTCAGATCAAAATAGTACGCACCTGGAATATGACCTGCTTCGTATTGTTGCCGTCCCAGTGCGGGTTGCATCAGAGCAAAACGACAATCCGCGATCGCAATCTCAGGATCGTCTAAATGTTCGGCTAACCAAGCAGGATCAATGGTCACTTCAGGCATGAGTTCTACTTTTGAGCGATGCTCAGATCCTACCTTTGGAAAGACGGCGATCGCGTGAGATTACGAAAGAATAATAATGAACCGTTAAAACAATAGATAGAGAAATCCTATGAACTTTTTACGTTTAGTATTTGCGATCGTACTTCCGCCTGTTGCAGTGTTTATGGCTTCGGGAGTTAGTTCTGCATTATTCGTGAGCATTCTGCTGACCTTGATTGGTTGGGTTCCGGGTGTGATTCATGCGCTTTGGTATCTGCAAAAAACAGAAGAGCGTCGGGGCGCTTACTAATTTAGAGTTGCAAAAGAAAACCGCTCGATCAAATTGCGATCGGGCGGTTTTTTGCTAATGCTGTCTTAGTGAATCTTAATTATTCGGAGTCTTGACGGTTTTTGCCATTTCAAGATACGAATTCATGTTTGCGCCCGGACGACGACGAGTATTTGTCGGTTTCGGAACTAGGTACTCCGTTGCAAAACTGGTCGTCGGTTGGGGAAGATTCAGCGTGTTTGCGGGAACCGGCGGTTTTGCTCCGTTCGTTGAACCGTTCGTTTCAGCCTTCTCAGCCGCAACAGGTTCCATTTTTGTCGCTGTCGCTTTCACCGATTTCGCCGCAGTCTTCGCAGTTGCTTCGGTTGTTTCAGCGACTTCTTTGACCCCTTCAGTAACAGAATCAGCAGCAGAATTTACAGTTGCTTTGACAGCCGCAACCGCTGATTTGGCATCTTCTGTTTTAGATTCTTCGACTTTCGCGGCAGGTTTCGCGGGCAAAGGTTCAGCTTCCATGTAGTAACCGGACTTATTGCCACCGACAATTCCTCCAATGAAGGAGAAAATACCGCTAAAGAGTTTTTTAATTAAGTTAAAGACACCGCCCATTGACCAATACTCCTGGGGTTTGCTGAATCGTTATGCTCGATCGCTCATCAATACGGACAAGCTCGTGAAAAGTAGTCGTTATCACGATTATCCGCCTGCGATGGAACTAGATGCAAGCCGATCCCAAATCTTTTTATGGGGAGTATCGTTTATCTCGATTTCCAAAGAGTCCCAGTAACGGTCCCAAAATCGCTCCAAAGACGAAGCCGCCTGCGTGTGCCCAGTATGCAAC
>JADEXW010000061.1 GCA_015206935.1 Pseudanabaenaceae cyanobacterium LEGE 13415
CTCATCGGAGTCCACCAGCAGTTTGCGCTTCTGCCAGTAATCGCTATCAGTTAAATAGTCGAATTCAATTCTCTAAAATCACTTCGTTCTCATCTTGAGACTGCCAAAAGTTTTCTACATCACTAAGGGTAACGAGGTGAAAATTTGAAGCCAGCTTGAATGAAAGCATGAGAATCTCCTTTCCAAGAAGATAATGGATTTCCTGGCTCCTGGTTTAGCAGTCCAGAGATCGACAGCCGTACTGCGGTTGCTGCGGTTGTTTGAGCGTCCATTGCGCTAAATGGCATATAAGATCGCCCACACCCTAAGTCGTCCTTATCGAAGGACTGCCCATGTGCCGCGAAAGCAGAACGGTTATGTAGAGGATAATCTGGATCAGAGGCATCATTAAATAAACACTTTAGGCAGCCTGCTTGCCCGGTTTGAGTTAGCAATGCGTGTCCACCGATGCCATAAGGTTCTAGCCACGTAAAGGTAGCTAGTAAGGGCTTTTTCTGCTGATGGAAGTGCTTATTCAAATACAATTCAACGGTTGGATTGCCAATCGCAACCACTACCAGATCAAAATTGCACCAATCAACTAAGTTCTGTTGGATTGCGTCTTCGATCGATGATTGAATCGCGGAGATTGATAGATATGGAATTTTTCGCTCTAAATCAGACTTAATGGCGGTAACTTTGGGTTGCCCCAAGGCACTCCCGCCAAGGTAATGCCTATAAATATTTTCCCGACTGAAAACTTCAGGATCAAGTAGAGTGAGATGTCGAATTCCTGCCTGAACTAGATTCTGAGCTACGTAGCCACCCACTGCTCCACATCCAATCAGAAGAACGCGAAACGCTGTGAGATCAGGTTGTCCACCTCCGCGTGGGAGCAGATAGTCTGAGTCATAACGTTCTATGGCGATCGGTTTGGGTAGATGCAATACACCTGCTTGGGCACGACTTTGTTTTTGTTGAACATCAGCAAAGTCGATTCCTATCAGTGTCCTACCCCCACTTGGACGAGGCACACCCAAAATAATCAAATCTTGAGATTTGCGTCTCAGTTGGGCAAAGATCTTTCGATTCTTCTGCGAGAGATTGGTCTGAATGAATCGATTGATATCTTTGGGTTGCCACAGGGAGCGAGAATGCGGGGGAACAATAAAACTGCCTTGCTTTAGAGGAACGTACAGTGCAGAACGGCGATTCATCTGGTGCAAAGCTCTTTCTTTTCGGTTGAGAAATGCCTCTACAGCATCTATGGAGTCTGCAATAAATTGATCGCTCCCCCTATCGCTATAGACATAAACTCGACGAGGTTTGTCATTCACTGTAGGAAATCCTAGAAGCGTCTGCGGTTCGAGTCTTTCCCAATAGGCAGGCAATTCATCCATGAAGTCCATACGATTCTCACCACTGATACCCGCTTTAATAACCGCGATCGCTTTCTCGACCGCATCGACTAAAATCCCTACGGGATCAGCAGCATTGAGGAGCAAACCTTCAGGTTGGATGTAGCATATATACCCATCCTCCTCCAAGTGAGGAATTATTCCAAATGCGTCTGGCGGCATTAAGTAGATGATGGGGAGCGATCGCGGAAACGAAGCCTGAATCCCGACGCATAGCTCGACGGTTTTACCAGCAAGATCGATTTTGCCAGCGATCGCGGCAATCACGTCGCGCTTTTTAAGAAACGAATGCTCTTGAGGAGAAAGCTGGCGAGGGTTTTGCAAACCATTATTGTGCGCGAGACTCGCCAGCGTGAAATTAAGAGAAGAAAGTGAAGACATTTAGGCAGAAGAACCTGAAGAAACGATCGCACGAGGACGTTGTTGACCTGTTGAAGAGCGGCTGGGGACTGGAAAATCTTCACCAAACTGGTCTTGCATTAATGTACAAGCATCCACTGGATCAACCTTTTCCTGAGCCTGCTCAAGGGTTGCTAGCAAAGACAGCAGCTTCTCTCGAAACTTTGTCATCTGATCGTCGGTCATTTTCTCGAAGAGGTCGCAGAATGGCGCGATCGGAAGTTTAACTTCCAATCGGTAGAACTGCTTTCCGTCAACGTACTTCAGATAAAAATGATTGATCATCGCTTGGACAAAGCACCGCAGCGATTCGAGATCGTTATACTTTTTCTGATTGCTGAAGCTGTCCAGTCTCCACTTGGGCACAAACCAGTAGTAGGCAGCGATCGTGATTCCAATTCCGATCGGTGCTGCGTTACCGTCAGCACTAAATTTCAAGTCTCTCCACCGCTTGAGATAGCGGATATTACAACGAAATTGGAGATCCTCCTCGCTGTCTGAGAATCGCCTCTTGATTAGCTGCATTAAGCCTTGGGGATCTGACTCCTCCCAGTAGCGATACTCTGTTGAGGAATTCTGCTTGCCCTTTGCCAAATAGTGCTTGCCATCAGGGTTACACTCTTTGTCTGAGTAGATGGCGAGATCGACATGGTAGATCGACTCCCCCTCTCTTTGGTAAAAGACGGTGACACACGATCTGCGAATCTCAACACGCGAGGTCAGGTTTTGCAGAGCCTGATAAATCCATCCTTTGACCTTTACGGGATCAGGATAATCATCCTTAGTGATTTTGAAGTAGATCCCAACATCAATGTCGTAATCGCTATTAGTAGGCTTTACACCTGTACCCATTGCATAGCTCCCCTGATCAAACCAACTATATTGAGGAGGCTTCAGATTTTGTGCAGCAAAAATCTTCTTTAGTTCTGAATCGAGCCGATCCAGAATAATTTGGCGCTTTTCCCGGAGCGTTTCGTTTTCCTCAAAGCGCTTCAGTTTGATCGCATCGTGAAATTGCCGCATTTGCGGTTGAATGTTAGCCATAATTTTGAAGAGAGTGGGTAGCTTTACTCATTTTGTGAGGTTTGCAGCGTATCAAATTTCACACTTCGTGAAACTTAGAGACATAATACACGCGATCAGAAAATATGTGAAAAATTTTCTTTGATTTCACAATTTGTGAAATCAAGCTGTAAAAAAGCGAAGTCTTCTATTCTAGCGAAGAAAATTTTGCTTAAGTTTCAGGCTGTATTGCCAAGCTGCCAACAGCCTTCCCAAAAAACTACAGGCGCAACCGCTCCATTACAGGGTAAACTCTTGGGGTACGCACTGCGTTGGAGTGATGACGAGCGATCTATATCAGGCTATAGGAGAGCGAATTCGGCGAGCGAGAGAGAGTGTAGGAGTCTCTCAGCTAGACTTGGCGAGGAAGATTGGATATTCTTCGTCTGCCACAATTTCGCATTTTGAGTCTGGTGAGCGAAAAATCAGCATTGTAGATTTGCAGCAGATTGCCCAGATATTAGGATTGCCAACTGACTACTTCTTTCAGGATGAGTCGCAATTTCAAGAACTGGGTGGTATACATTTACGCGCCCTTGCGGTTCGTCCTACTGCCAGGGAACCAGTTCTTGCCTTTTTAGTGTTTGCTCAGAAGCACAGTCGGAAACTGGAGCAAATCCCCCAAGGAATTGAAAAATTACGACCTAGCAGAGCCGCTGAGAGTATTTTGTCTTACTTAAAGATTGAAGAACCTCCAGTTTCCCCACGGGATGTTGCGATAAAGCTAGGAGTTCCGGTTTTTGAGTGGGAGTTCCCGGATGAGATTTCTGGAATATTTGTCAATTCTCAAGATCAGTTCTGTATTGGGGTCAATGAAGCGCATCCGCGAGTGAGACAGCGATTTAGTACGGCTCATGAAATTGGTCATTTAGTCTTCGATCGCACTCGCAATTTGTGTGTTGATTTTACACAACCGTCAGCTACGGCAGATCTTGAAAAGTTGCAAGATGCGAAAGCAGCAGCGAGGGCAAATCAGTTTGCAGCAGATCTTTTGATGCCTGCATCATGGCTTAGACAGGACGCAAAGAAATACGGGACTGGTGATCTTGCCTTCCTTGCCAAACGATATGAGGTTAGTCAGCAAGCTCTTTGGTTTCGCTTACTAACGCTTAAATTGGTAACGGAGGGAGAACAATTAGAGTTGTTTTGAAGTACTCCTCTACTCAGCGTTAGCTTGATTGGCGTAGATAAAAATTTCTATTCCTAGCACAATCAGTAGCAGAAGTTCTAGCAAACTAAGAAGTCGCATGGCTAATCCAGGTTGGGGAACAAGCACCCAGAAGACTCCTAATGCTACTATCCCAGAAGCTACAAATGCAATCTCATCGATCGCGAGTTGTTCAATTTTCCGACGTTTGCGTTGCTCGTCGGCTCGATGAACAATTTCCCATCCGAACAGCGACTCTGAATCGGAGCAACCTGTCTTTTCTTTGACCTTTTCAGCTAACGTCAGACGAATGTAGCGTCCAATGGCGGTGATCTTCTCATCGTTAACTAGATATGTCCAACCGAGGATGAGGCAAACCCACGGGATAATCAGCAGAGCAGCAAAGTTCGATGGATTGCTGAGGGCAAATGAAATCACAGCGACGAACACGCCTAATGTGACGTAAAGCAAATTATCGCGAAAGCCGATGCGCTGCGCCTGCTCAGTTTTGAGTTTGTCGTATTCCTTGAGAAAAACTTCCAAAATTGGGTCTTTATCGCTCATAAGCTGTCAAATTAATGGATAGGGACTCTCGATTCTGTCTTGTCTTAAGGATAGGAAAGTAAGTTGAGTTCTTGAATGAAACGAAAATCGCGCTGGTTTTTGCTGAGTAGAGGAATCTGGTTCTCGATAGCGGTTGCAGCGATGAGAGCATCAGAAATCAGTAAGCCGTGGCTGAGGTAGTAATTTTGAAGTAGCTCGGTTGCGCGATCGCTAATTGTACTGGTGATTGTAAGAGTCTGAAACTGGGCGAGGAAGCGGTTCAATGTGTTTAGTTCAGCTTTATTGCGACAGCCAATGATTAGTTCCATGACGGTGACAGTAGAAACTGCTAGAACTGCATTCTGGCTTTCTGCGGTCAGTCTTGTTTTCGCGATCGCATCATTGTTGGCAACATCGATCAGAATGTCAGTATCAATCAAGATTTGGGTCATCTTAGCTACGCCACTGTTGTTGTCGAACTTGTCTGACCCACGTGGTACTGTCTTGCATCTCAGGTCGATCGCTCCACATGCCAACAAAGGATTCGTTTTCTAAGTTCAAAGGTTGAGGGTTTGCGGTGGATGGGATTTGATAGCGCTGTTTGAGGAAGGAGACAAAATCGATCACGAGTTGCTGGGCATCTTCGGGCAAAGTGGCGATGTCTTCTCTCAGTTGTTCAAATTCAGGCATTTGATTGTCCTCCGAGTAATGCTTTTGACTGCTCAAATGATTCGCTGATTACTGATTTGTAGTTTGTGGAGAGGTTAGGGTCTGCATCAATACACCCAACCAGCCCAAAGTCTTGAAAGATGTCCAAGGCTGTCTTTTGTGGGGGCTGAAGTTGCTGATAATATTGCTCGATCGCGGTTTTGAGGATAGTCTCTGTATCCTGTCCTGTTTGTTGCTGAATGTAAGTCAGTTTGTTCGCAGCATCTTCATCCAGTTGAGTGATCAGTTGCATGATTTTGTCCTTTGTAAGTTGAAATAGTTTGCTCCTAGCGTGGGGGATAGGCAACTCGTGGATCGGCAGGAGGCGGATCGAGCAGAGGCTTCAGGTTCTGATTGATTTAGGATTCAAAAAGAAGATTTTGAAAGGGTTGGGTGTTTTTCCATCGGTAAGTGTTAAAGTCTCGCTGATCAACTGACAGGATGCGTCCATGTCCTAAATGTTCCGCCAAAATGATCAGCGAGGCATCCGCAAGATCCATTGGTAGATTGGCATATTGCTGCATCAGCAGGGCGATTTGAGCTTTATGCTGATGTTGTAGATCGAACAGTTCAATTTGATCAGTGGACAGGCTGTTTATAAAGCTGACTTGGGCAAAGTTACCCATGCGTGTGAGCAGGAGATAGCAAGCTTCTGTGACAACGCACCAAGTTGTAATTAGAGGTTCGTTGACTCGACTGAGGGCTTGTTTAGCTTGCTGATGATATTGATCGCGATCGTTGGCGAGGGCGAGCCAGAATCCGGTGTCAACGATGATCATATTTTTTCTGAAGCTCTTCTTGAAGAACTGTTTTGTAGTTGACAGAGAGATCAGATTCAGCAGAGCCGCAGCCGATGAAGCCCGATCGGGTTAGGGCTTCTAGTGGAGTTTGTGGGGGATGTGGCACTTTTTGAGGGTCGTCGATCGCGGCGTTGATGTCTTCTGAACGAGTGGCGAGATCAGAAGAGCCTGAGAATAGCCCAATTAGCGGGTCTTCTGCGATCGCTGGAGCCTGCTGTTCAGCCGAGTCAACGGATTGATAAACGAGGACAACATCGATTTCTTGATTGGCAAGCTGTTCAGGAAGTTGGAGTTGAAGATTGCCGTCGGCTCCGACTCGCGATCGCACTCGAATGGTTTGCATGAGAGTTCTCCTTTTTCTTGAATTTTACGATCGCTCGTCTGGATGCGCCACGCTGGGGTGAGCAGGAGGCGGATCGAGCAGGGTTTGGTACGATCTCGAAGAGATATCTGCTGAAGCAGATCGCTGTTCTTTCATTGCCTCAGCCAGAACACGGTAGATTCCATCGAACACAGGGAAATGTTACGATCAAGGTATCCTGATGCCGCCTATCCCTATGAACTTACTGATCTCCGATGAACTTGTCAGAGCAAGTGGATTATCTGAGCCTGAGCTGCTTCTAGAGTTGATTGTGCTTCTTTTTCAGAAGGAGAAATTAACGCTAGCTAGAGCGAGTCGGTTAGCAGGAATGACGCAAATTCAGTTTCAACAGTTGCTTGCTGAACGCAAAATTCCCATCCACTACGATGTAAAAGACCTTCAGGAAGATATTGCCAGTTTGAAAGAGGACGGGCTTCTGTGATCGTTGTTAGTGATACTTCACCCATCAGCAATTTAGCGATCGTCGGTCAGATCGCGCTACTGGAAGCAATTTTCCAGCAGGTGATTGTTCCAGAAATGGTTCATCAGGAGCTTTTGGCTGGCGCATCTCAACATTCAGAGATTTTGGCAGCCTTGAATGAACCCTGGATTAAAGTTGCTCAAGTTCAAAATCTTGCTTTTGTAGACAAACTTCGAGCAGAAAGAGATCTTGATCCGGGGGAAGCAGAAGCGATCGCACTTGCTCTGGAACTCAAGGCAAATCGACTGTTGGTTGATGAAAGGTTGGGGCGTGTTGAAGCTCAACATCTGGGGTTGCGGGTAACGGGAATTTTAGGCATTTTGTTGGTCGCTAAACAGCAGAAGTTAATTTCAGCAGTTCGTCCACTGATGGATGATTTAATCACTCAAGCAGGGTTTTATATTCGTGATTCTCTCTATGCTGAGATGCTGAATCAGACAGGAGAGAATATGCCTGCTCAATAGTTTGTATGATTGGGCTTTTCTTGAATTTTACGATCGCTCCTCTGGATGTGCCACGCTGGGATGAGCAGGAGGCGGATCGAGCAGGGTTTGGTACGATCTCGAAGAGATATCTGCTGAAGCAGATCGCTGTTCTTTCATCGCCTCAGCCATTGCATCGTAGATTTCGAGAATTTGATCTTTGGTGCGGTAGTGACCGTAAGCTTTTTCGTCTTTGCGTTTGACGATCGGAAAAGTTTCCATGATGTAATCTACGTCGTCTCGATCAATACCGTAGAGGTGGAAGTAGGCGGCATCGAGTTCGCAGCGTAATAGGAAGCGGCGGTTTTCGTCCCAACGGAAGGGCGCACCGTCGTAGCCGCAGTCTTGGGCGAAGGATTGGAGATCCCAGGCGATGTAGGTTAGTTCGAGAACGCGAGAAGATAGCCAAGTTTCTAAAGTTTGCGATTCTGACCACTGGCAAAGTTCTTTGTATGTTGCTGGTGGAATAATGGGAAGCTGCTTCAGAATGAAGTAACTGAGAGAAGTACCTCCCATATTCTGCCGGGTAACGTAATCGAAAATAAACGAGTTAACACAAGCCAGGAAGTTAGATTGTTCAGATGCAGATTTTTGTTGAAGATAAATCAAAGGTGCTTTATGCCCTGTTCCAACAAAAGACATTAAGCTGAATATTGCTGTACGCTCATTAGTAGCATTAGTGACATCTCGAAAGCCGATCAACCATCTAGGGCATCTAAACTTAATCAAAGTACCAATAGCCAAGAAAATGTCCTCGAAATGTTCTTGAACAACATTCAGATCTTCTTGACTAAGAGGAAATTCTTTTTCTAGCTTTTGAACTGCTGATCGTCCTCCAAAAGCTTCAAAAGTAATTGCATCAAGTGGAGTCATACTCGATAAAATTGCATTAAAAAGCTCTTCATTACCACGATTGAGATGATATCCAGCAAGCCAGAAAGAGAAGCCATTGGATGCTGCTGCTTCATCGTTATTTTCGTAAGCTTGAATCAAAGACCTTGGTACATTTGAAGTCCGTTTTATAACCTCCCACTCATCGACCCAATAGCGAGGCTGAACAGCATAATTTGGATCTTGTAATCGTTCAGGCGGAATATCCGGTAGATGGCTAGTCAAAGCCCCTTCAGGGTAGTCAGCATAATCGCCATAACGATGATCAAAGTGATGAAACATCTTTGCTTCATACAATGGCAAATAAATCTGCTCCTCTTGGCTAAATCTATTAGCTTCGTAAATATGAGTAGATTTCAATTGAGGGAGTGTATGAAATAGATTGGAATCATTTGACATATGAAACATTATTGAAAACTTCACGTTCCAAGGATTTTCTTCAGAATCCTTCTCTTTAAGCAGTACTGGAATATTCTGATAGATTCTTTTAGTAATGATTGAATCTCGGTTAGATCTGAAAATTGGACAAGTTCGAGTATTGGGATTTAAAAGCTGAATATCAGCATCCGAGAGGGCAAATTTACGATGTAAATCTTGCAGATCTTCTGTTTCATAAGCAAAAAAGATAAATTCTGCTCCCTCTACTGCGGGTCGCGCTAAACCTGTCATTGTTAATAAACAAAACTTAAATCGTCCATGTCCAATTCCATCAAAGATATTCTTGCGATTTTCAAAATCGTATAAACTCGCTAAAGCTCTAGATGACATTAAGCTCGCAAAGAAATGTTTGGTTGTATCGTCTGTGGCGATTCCAGAAGGAACAATACAACCTACACGACCCGTTAAATTCAGTATTGTTCGATTTGTTTCCGCAAAGATTGCATAAGTGTTGACATCTCCACGCCCACAAAGCGGATAACGTTGTGATAATCTAACGAACTGGCTTTCTCCTTCTGCCTGCCGACAATCCTCTAGCCAAGCGTTATGCAACGCTGAATCTTCCGTTTTTAATGCAATGATCAGTTTCCGTCGCGCTGCTGCATTAGGTGCATTGGCTATTTCAGGATGACGAGTTGCAAACCATTCTTTTTCCTGTAGCTTAATCCGCTCCCAGGGTGGATTTCCCAGAACTATATCAAACCCACCACTCCATAGAGTTTGCTCATTCTCTGGCTCTTCATTCTGGTCAACTCGAAACACATCGGGAAACACTAAATGCCAGTGGAAAAACTCATACTGTTCCGCTAGTCGCACCACCTCATCCCGCATCCACTTCTCAACACTGTGCGGATTACGCTCAATTCTGCGAAACACTTCATCGGTAATCGGATAGGGAAACTCCTTCGTCTTCTTCCACACAAACGCCGCACACCAAGCATCTGCCCAAAACCGACTAAATAAATAAGGTGTAGACTTCACCAGCGACTCATACTGTTCCTGCTTGCGCTGAATTCCCTCGATCGAATCATCCGCAATCTGATCCAAACTCACCAAACTCGTCGCCAAATCGCCCAGCCGCTGCCACGGTTCAAAGTTCGCATCGAATAGTTTTAACTGCCCCGATCGCTCTTCCTTATTCAGCTTCTTGTACTTACTGCAATACGCTTTGTCGTCACCCTCGATCGCAGTAAACGCCTCATCTGGAATCCCTTTCCGCAACAGCGCAGGCGTAGCCCCCAACAGACTATTCCCACACTGAATATGATGTTCCAAAAACGAGAGCGGCTTGCCCGGTTCCAGCGACTCCATCCACAGCGCCACCTTACACAACTCCACCGCCATCGGATTCACATCCACGCCATAAATACAGCGCCCAATCACATCCCGCAAAGCCTTCTGAGTTGCTTCCGGCGACGGCTCCTCTTCCCCCGTGCGAACCCCAGCTAACCGCTTCGCCATCCGATGCGCTGCTGCGATCAAAAAATGTCCACTACCACACGCCGGATCACAAACCTTCAAATTCAGAATTGCCGCCTCTGGATCTGCCTGCTGCACTGCCTCATCTACCACTGGATCTAACGCCGAATCCAGCAAACATTGAACTAAACTTTCTGGCGTGTAATAGCTCCCCGTTGTCTTCCGCTCATTGCCCGCCGCCGTCGTTAGCCCAAACGTTCCCGCACTCACATTCAGTTCTGGATGCAACTCCAGCAACGCCTCATAAACACTGCCCAACTCCTCCGATCGCAGATTTTTGTAATCCACCGGACGACGACCATGCTTATCTGTAATAAACGCCAATGCCCGAATCGCCGCCAGCAAATCCGTATTCGCAAGCTGACAAGACACCACATCCGCCACAAACGCCTCTGACCACAATAGACTCCCCAACGCAGGCAGCCCCAACTCCCGACAGCCCTCACTGCTTCCCAACTTCTCCATCACCAGCCGCAACCCAAAGAAGAGATCCGCATGGCGCGTTCCCCGTCGCTTTTCTGCCAGCGATCGCAGTCGAACGGTCGAATAATAGAGCGTATACCGTTCCCGCGCTGCCAAATCCGCCTTCGGATCAAGCAAAAATCCCCGATCTTCCGCCACAAACAGAAATAGCAACCGATAAACCAACCGTAACAGTTGCCGATAGTAGTCCTGGGTCGAGAGCGCTCCCGACTGAAGCTTCTGCCGTAATTCCCGGTTTGCAACATGAGACAGAAACCCCTGACCCAAAGCCGCGATCGCAACTTCTACCCCACGCCGCAACTGATCCAGCGCACGAGTTCCCTGCTCCTGTGCCGTTTTCGACCATTTTTCCAGCCAACACTGCTCCGGCTTCTCCGCTTCCACCCTCGACTGATGACACAACAGCCAGAGCAACACGAAGTCTGCATAGACCTCGCCCAACATCATCGCTTCCAGGTCAAACTCCACATAAGCCTGTCGCGTCAAGCTGACGTTATCCCGCAAAATCCGCAACTGCCGCCCATTCGAGACCAGCGCCCACAAATGCCCTGAAGACCGATTCAGCAATTCCTGCACGAGACTATGAGGACTACTCCGCGCTGCCCCTGCGACCCCTGCCGTCCGTCGATCTAAATCCACCCGCCATCCCACCAAATGGATCGGCGTATGCAGCCAACCATGAGAAATCGGATATCCTCGGTTCTCAACTTCAAGCGCTTTAGCCGCCGTTAGCCGACCATATCCCAGTTCCTGAAATAGCGGCAAAAGAAAGCGATCGCGGGTCACACTCGTTCCTGGATCATTTGGCGGCAATTTCTCCAACGCCATCTTGAAGCTAACCCATGCCCCTCGTAACCGAGTCCACGATCGATTGATCGCCTCATTTAGTTTTTCGCCTTCCAACAAATGGTAAGACGTGGGCGAGAGTCCCTCCAGATCCTTACTGCCCTCTACAATTCGCTGCAACAAATCTGCCGGAAGAATCGCTCCTTCAGTCCGAACCGTGATGAAAACATTTTTGCTGCGAATCGTCATACCAATGAACCAGGGGGCGGTGGGCAAGAGATCTAGTAATTTAAGTTACCAGTGGATGAGCCAAATGGACATCAGCGGGAACTGGATCAAGCCCTGTTTGGTAAGGCTGACCCGTTCGGATGGCTGCCGCGATCTCATCATAGATGCTAAGAATCGCGTCCTGGGTGCGGTAGCGGCTGTATTTTTGTTCATCCTTGCGCTTGATGATAGCAAACGTATCCATCACAAACGCTACATCATCTCGCTGAAGCTGATAGAGATGAAAATAAGCTGCGTCTAACTCACACCGCAGCAAAAATCGCCGCTCTTCATCCCATTGGAACGGCGCACCCTCATAACCGCAATCTTTGGCAAACGCCTGCAAATCCCATGCAGTGTATGTCAATTCCAGCACACGAGCAAGAATCCAATCCCTGAGAATCATCGTCCTATCCCACTCACAGTTCTGCTGATAGATGGAAGGAACTAGCATCGGTAACTGGCGCAAAATGTAGTCCGATAAATGGTTGCCAGGAGTTCCCTGACGGCAAATGAAGTCAAAGCAAAAACTGTTCCAATTTGCCAGCAAGCAAAATAGGCTGGATGGCTGATGTTCTGAGAAGAGAACCGTTCGGATGCTGGCTAAAACTGCCGATTTTGGAATAATGCAGGCGATCATGGTGCGAGAATTCGTCGCGCTGGTGACATCCTTGTATCCCAGAAACCACTGGTAAGAATAATTTGCTGGAATGCGGCGATCGGTTTCTTCCTAAGATGCCCAGTAACGCGACTTTCCTAAAAATCCAGGATCTTGGCATTCTGCGTCCGTAATCTCAATGCTCACTCCTGTCCGAAAGGTATTCTTATCGGTCGTAGCGGCAGAACATTCTCGATGATTGAATAACCCAATCATTCTGGCTTCATAAGCTCTCAGCAGTTGAGTTTCACCAACCGTCTCAGATTGATGTAAGCAGTCCCCATCCAGAGTCTGGTCAAACAGTCCCTGCACAACTTTGATCTTCCACGAGTCATCACCAGAAGCGTTGGAGTGCCCTAAAACAGGGACTTGAGTGTAGATTTGTTTCGCGATCGCAAATTCCTGTCGTGTTCTAAAGATCGGACAAGTCTTGGTGTGGGGATTGAGGAGAGCAATATCTGCGATCGTCAGATTAATCAGATTAATATGACGCTCTTCTAAATCCAAATCCTCAATCCGATGAGCAAAGAAAACGAAATCCCCTTTGCTGGTCGGGCGATCGCTGCCGGATAAAGTCACTAAAGCGAACCGCATCCGAGAATCGATATCTGGGAATAACGTCCGTTCCCGATTCTCAAAATCGTAGAAGCTGACCAGCGACCCTGAGTTCATTAAGTCCTGAAAGAAAAACTTAGTTGTGTCGGTTGTCGCAAGCGCAGAAGGAACAATACAGCCCACCAGACCTTTTGAACTGAGTAAAAGCCGATTCGTTTCCGCAAAGACTGCATAAGTATTGATGTCGCCTTTTCCGCAAAGTGGAAATCGTCCAGACTGATGCAGAAAATGACTTTCTCCCTCAGCCTGTCGGCAACTCTCCATAAACTGAGCATACAGATAAGGGTCTTCAGCCTGAAGCGCCTGGATTTTGCGCTTTCGTTCACTTGCGGTTACAGCATTAGAAATATCAGGACGATAGGCAGAAAACCATGCCCGCTCTTGGAGTGTAATGCGTTCCCAAGGCGTGTTGCCCAATTCCACATCAAAGCCGCCGACCCAGCCCATTTGACTATTTTCAACTTCCTCTTCATGCTTCGGCACTTGAAATATATGGGCAAAAGCGACATGCCAATGAAAGAACTGATATTGCTCCCGCAAACGCTCCACTTCCTGCCACATCCACTCTGGCGCATTGTAGGGATTCTGCTTAATCTTCTGGAAGATTTCGTCGGTAATTGCATAGTCAAATTCTTCGGTCTTCTTCCAAACGAACGCTGCACACCAAGCATCTGATCGAAAACGGCTAAAACGGTATTCCGATGACTCCAGAAGCGTTTGGTATCTCTGCTGTTTGAGGCGAACTTGTGCGATCGAGTCATCTGGAATCTGATCCAACTCCTTCATCGCTGCCGCAATATCCTCCAACTGCTGCCAGGGATGCTGTTCTGGCGCGTAAACACGAATGTCTTCTAACCAACCCCAAGGTTTAGACGATGGATCAACCAAGGTCAACTGACCCTGCGATCGCTCCTTTTTGTTCTGCTTCTTGTATTTGGAGCAGATTGCCTTGTCGTCTCCTTTGATAGGATTGAATGCTACGTCCGGTATGGGTTGTGCCATCAAAGCGGGAGTGGCTCCGATCAAGGAATTACCCCACTGGATATGATGCTCCAGGAAAGGCAACGGTTTTCCCGGCTCCATCGCCTCCATCCACAACGCCACCTTACACAACTCCACCGCCATCCGATTCACATCCACCCCGTAGATGCAGCGCCCAATCACCTGTCGTAAAGCCGTCCGAATTGCTTCCGGTGCAGGCTCTTCCTCACCTGTCCGAATCGCAGCTAATCGTTTTGCCATTCGATGAGCGGCAGCAGTCAGAAAATGTCCACTTCCGCAGGCAGTATCACAAACTTTGAGGCTCAAGATAGCCGCTTCTGGATCACTTTGGCGGCAGGCTTCCTCTAGCACTGGATTAAGAGCAGAATCGAGTAAACACTGAACTAAATTTTCTGGGGTGTAGTAGCAACCTGTTGTCTTGCGGTGATTTCCTGCAACTGCTTTCAATGCAAAGGTTCCAGAATTAGAGTTGATTTCTGGATGCAATTCCAGCAGCGATTCGTAAATACTGCCCAACTCCC
>JADEXW010000410.1 GCA_015206935.1 Pseudanabaenaceae cyanobacterium LEGE 13415
GATTAATATTCTGCAAATTTCAGCGGTGGGAAGCTTTGGGCGCTTGTATTTGGGTGGAGAAGAGCGCGATATTATTGCGGCATCGAAGGCAGTGATCGAAACGATGGAAAATCTGCCGGGACGCGAACACTATAGCGATCGTCGGGAGTAATCGATCGTGGCTGTGATGGCGCATTTGATGACTCTGCACCAGGGCGCGATCGTATGGTCGGATTGGCGATCGCGTTATCCCTCAATTGAACCGGATCTCAGTGATGCGGATTTGAACGAATTGGAATTGCGGGGAGCCAATTTACAACGGGCAAATTTTTGTCGATCGAGCCTTTCTTGGGCAGTTCTGAACGAGTCCGATTTAAGTGGGGCAAAGTTCAATAAAGCGATTTTGTACAAAACGGAATTCATCCATACTCAATTGCAAGGGGCACAGTTTGTGGATGCGAATTTGGTTGGAGCAGATTTTCATAAATCAAATTTGACCGATGCGAATTTGATTGGCTCAGATCTGAAAGGCGCGAATTTTAGCGATGCAGATTTGATTGGCACGAATTTGATCGGAACAGAATTGCGAGGGGCGAAATTTAAGCGATCGGATCTCACTCGTGCGGATTTACGTCGATCGGATCTCAGTAATGCGATTTTGAACGGGGCGAATTTAGCCGAAGTGAATTTAAGCGATGCGAATTTAGTCGATGCGGAATTGAGTCAGGCGCATTTTTATCGATCGATTTTCCACAAAGCGAATCTTAGATTTGCTCATTTCAGTGGAGCGTATTTGTTTGGGGCGGATTTTAGCGGAGCCGATTTGTCTGGAGCCGATTTGTCTTGGGCAAATTTGGGAAAGGCGAATTTTAGCGGCGCGAATTTGTCGGGAACGAATTTGAGAGGGGCGAATTTGTCGGGTGCAATTTTGCCTAAATAATGCGATCTTGGGAATCTTGTCGCTCCGTTGGGGTCGGCTGATGCCCCCTAAATCCCCCAATTCTGGGGACTTTGATTCTTGTTCCCCCAGAATTGGGGGCTAGGGGGCGATCCCCAGAAAAGCTGTCATACAGATCATCTATTGAACTCACACGAAGGCAAGCCGCATTAGGAACGATCGAGTTCATTCACGATCGCTCTTTACCAGATTTTCTGTTCCTGACGTGCCCTATCCGCTGAAATTGGCGTTCCAGTTCCGCGCAATTTTTCCTGCAATTCATTCGCTTGCAACACAGGAAAACGCACGATAAACGTCGCACCTTTTCCAACGCCCGGACTGGTCGCCTCGATCGAGCCGCCATGCAGTTCAACCAAATGCCGCACGATCGCTAAACCGAGTCCCAATCCATTGTGCGATCGCGTCGTTGTACTATCCGCTTGACGGAAGCGATCGAACACATGCGGCAAAAATTCCGGTTCAATCCCGATTCCCGTATCTTTCACCGAGATTTTCACCGTTTTTGTATCTTCTGCCTCTAGCTGAATCGTGACATCCCCAGACTCCGGAGTAAACTTCACGGCATTCGTAAGCAAGTTCCACACAATCTGCTGAAGTCGCGTTGAATCTCCCCAAACATGGCTGACATCGGGATCAAATTCTGTAATTAAGTGAATCGATTTGGCTTCCACTTGAGGACGAACCGCATCGATCGCAGATTGAATTACGGCGATCGGTTGAATCGATCGATAATTCAAACGCAATTTACCGCGAATAATCTTCGAGACATCGAGAATATCTTCGATCAGTTGCGATTGAGTTTCTGCATTTCGCTCGATCGTTTCAAGCGCTCGATCGACCATATTTTTCTCATATTGCTTTGTTCTCAGCAATCGTACCCAGCCCAGCATCGAATTCAAAGGCGTTCTCAATTCGTGCGAGAGAACTGCAAGAAATTCATCTTTCATTCGATTCGCGGCTTCGGCTTCTTGTCGTGCGAGTTGTTCTCGCATGACTTGGGCACGAGTCACTTCGGCTTCTTTGCGCTCGGTAATATCCTCGATCGTGCCAACATGCCCCATCGGTTCTCCGGTTTGTGCCAACATCGGACACGATCGCACATGCACCCAGCGCGTCTCATCATTTTTGGTTAGAAATCGCAACTCTTCCGAAAATTCGCCACCGTGTTCGAGATACGCCTTCCATTGAGACTGAGCGCGATCGCGATCTTCAGGATGGACACATTGATGCCAACTCCGTTCCGAAATGCGATCGGGCACAATCCCGCAAATCGCCTGAAATCTGGGGTTCGTATAGTTACAAAATCCTTCGGGATCAATCACAAAAATTCCAGCCGGAGACGACGCAGATAGCGATCGAAATCGTTCCTCACTTTGTCGCAATTCAGCATTAATCGCGGTTAACTGTGCCGACTGTTGTTTCACTTCTTGAGTCTTCTTGAACAGATCCACGAACACCGAAACTTTAGAAACAAGAATATCTGAGTTAATCGGCTTGATCAGATAATCCACTGCACCGAGTGAATAGCCTCGAAAAATTCCTTGATCGCTCGCATCAAACGCGGTGAGAAAAATAATCGGTGTATGTTGCGATCGCGCTCTGCTCCGAATCAAACTTGCGGTCTCAAATCCATCCATTCCCGGCATTTGTACATCGAGGAGAATCACCGCAAAATCTCGATTCAGCAAACATCTTAATGCTTCTTCTCCAGAGGATGCCTGAATCAGATTCTCGCCAAGCTTGCCCAAAACCGCTTCCAACGCCAACAGGTTTTCAGGTTGGTCATCGACGAGCAAAATGTTAACCGGAGTATTCAAAGGCATGAGGCGCGATCCTAAAACATTCAAAAGATTGAGCTAACCCAGGGAACATAACTTGACGAGCAGCGGAGAAATTTGTTCTAACGGTAAAACGCGATCGACAACACTTTTAGAAATTGCGGCTTCAGGCATGGAAGGACATTCAGCCGTTCGGGGATCTTGGACGATCGTGAAACCTCCTCTCGCTTTAATCTTCGCCAGTCCTTCTGCTCCATCGTGATTTGCTCCCGTCAAAACGACTCCAATCGTGCTGGATTGATACACTTCTGCGGCAGACTCGAACAAGACATCGATCGAGGGTTTGGCAAAGGAGACAGGCGGATCAACCGAAAGCGAGAACTGCTCAGGCTCGACCAAGAGATGATAGTCAGCAGGAGCCAGATAGACATATCCGGGGCGAATCGGTTGCTTATCTTCGACATCCAGAATCGGCAAGCGGCTCTCCTGTTGTAACGTTCGGCTAAGGGCTTCGCCAGAATTGCGATCGCGATGTTGAACGATCGCAATTGCAAGTTGGAAGCTCCCTGGTAATGCTTGTAACATAATTCGCAAGGCGGACAATCCCCCCAAGGATGTACCCACCACGACGATGGCGAACGCCACTAATTCAACCTCCGATAGAGTTTTTCGGATTTTGAAAGGTCTTCATATCGATCGTGTTTTGAGGTAAATCTCAGTGTTTCTTGTCGTCCCAGTGCCAGGATTCCGAATGGACAAAGGCTTTGATAAAACAGGTCATGAACTCGATCTTGAAGTGTTCGATCGAAGTAAATCAGCACGTTCCGACAGACAATCACATTAAATTCGTTAAATGATCCATCTGTGACAAGATTGTGCTGTGAGAAGACAATGTTATCGCGCAATGACGATCGAAAAATTGCGCTCTCATAAGCGGCGGTATAGTATTCCGAAAATGATTTTTTTCCGCCTGCTTTCAGATATTGCTGCGTGTATTCTTGCATTGACGAAAGTGAAAAGATTCCACTTCTTGCCGATTGTAAAACCTTCTCATTCGTGTCTGTTGCATATAACCGACAGCGATGATAAATTTCTTCCTCCTGCAACAAAATTGCCATTGAATAGACTTCTTCTCCAGTTGAGCATCCCGCGTGCCAAATCCGAATGAACGGATAGGTTTTGAGAATGGGCACAACCAGATTTCTGAAGCTGAGATAGAAGCTCGGATCACGAAACATACTCGTGACATTGACAGTTAAGCTCTGGAGAAATCGCTCTAAAACTTGTCGATCGTGCAAGACGCAATTTTGCAGTTCTGAAACGGTTTGAATTTTTTCGGTTTGCATAAAAGCTCTGACCCGCCGACTGCGCGAAGAGGGTGCGTAGTTCCGAAAATCATAGCCGTAATAGCGGTAGATGCCTTCAAATAACAGTTGAAGTTCGATCGTTTCAAGCGTAGGTTCCAGAGCCAACATGATGAGGAAGCGCGATCGCAGCGATTTATTTTGTTATCGCATGATTTCATGATGGATTGAATCCTCCTTCCGCACCATTCCTACTGTGTATAAGCACACTTGTTGTACAAGCATATTGTTCGCTGCGGTTGAATCGGCTAATGCCCCCCAGCCCCCAAATTTGGGGGAGCAAGAATCTTGAGCAAGCAGAATTGGGGGTTTGGGGGCAACTCCGAAGATGTCCTAATCTAAATTTCTACTGCCATAGCTCAATATCACTCGAACGATCCACAAAAAAAATCAGGGCGCGAAACCCTGACTGACGTGAAGCGTTTATCAACGGAAACTTATAAAAACGTCCGAGAAGCGAACTTCTCAAAGTGTGCCTGCGTTTGATGCAGTAATTGTTCGCGGCTATCAGGCGTATTCGTCAAACTTGGGACTAAATTCCGTGCCTGAAGTGCCATATGCAATTGCAGGTGAGCCACATACTCGCTGAATTCTTCTTGAGGAGCCGAAGCCGTTTGCGAGGATTGTAGAAGCGATGCCTTTGGCGCATGAAAGCATGTATGTGAAGTGCGCGAATCCAAAATGTTCTCTCCTAGTGCGATCGACAATCTGCTAGTTCTGCCAACCGAACGAAGTCGAATCGTCCGATAGGTTGATTATTCCAGCAAATGGAGGTCTAGCGCTACACTTCTTTAAACTTGTTTACGTTATTCATTAAATTTCCTGATCAAACCGTCCACACCATCGACGACGAAAATGGATGTGTTCAGTTTTTGCTCCAGATCTTCGACTCGCATATCGTCGAGAAAGACGAGTTCTCCTTGTTTCAGCATCACCGAGGGCAAGAGAACGCCATCGCCTAGATCTTTTCCTTGTAGCGCGTTGAAAATGTCTTGTCCGGTGAGCAAGCCAGTGACGGTAATGCTTTGCCCCCAATAATCGCTATTGAGTGCGACCATTCGGACGGTTAAACCTTCGAC
>JADEXW010000411.1 GCA_015206935.1 Pseudanabaenaceae cyanobacterium LEGE 13415
CGTTTATGTTTAGCGCGATCGCTCTTCTGAAATTAATCCGCTGTTTCAACCGGAATCATCGCAAGTGACGCGCCTGCTTGGACACGAACTTCTAGATCAGCATCCTGCGTCAACTGATTGAGCAAGGTAATCACTCGATCGTGGGCTTGTCCCTGCTTCGCCAATTCTCCCAACTCAACCGCCGCTGCCAACCGCATCAAATGATCCGGCTCTGTGGCTTGGTGTTGAATTCGATTCAACCTTTCGTCAATGTGTTCTAACTGTTCAACCTCATCAATCACAGAATAGTGATGATGTTCCTCTTTGGCTTGAGGCTCGATCGATAAATCCGAATCGACGACATCCGAAATCTTCAGAGAAGTCGCTAACGGAATTTCTACTTCAGCGATCGGCATCATCGGAGGAATGGCGATCGTCGAAACTTCAGCAGATTTTTGCTGCCTGGAAACTTCAGGCATCGACACTTCAGTCGTTTCCTGTTGACCAGAAATCTCGATCGACTCCATCGGCTCAGAACTTGAAGCACCCGTTAAAACTTCGGGAACTTCTGATGGCACTTCAACAGGTTCAAGTCGTTCAGAATCCAAATCAGGCTGCAATCTTGGCTGATCTGCCTCTAGGGATTTTGCTTCTTGTACCGTGTTGGAATAGCGCGGTGCAGCTTGAGGCTTCAATTTCGTGTAGGTACGAGCGGCTGCACTGATTGCACCAGCGATCGCAGCAATTACTGTCAGGAATAGGGCAATAGTCATTCTTCTTTACACATCAAATTCGATGCTTCTATTGCACAGCAATTAATCCAAACGAAACATCTGACTTGATGAAGACTTTTTCTCAAACAAAAAGCCCCCGTACTAGACGGAGGCTTAAAGAGGGTTTGACTAGAAATTAGTCAAGGTTCGGCATCGACAACACGGGTTCAGTTTCTCGATCGATA
This sequence comes from Pseudanabaenaceae cyanobacterium LEGE 13415, assembly GCA_015206935.1. Taxonomy (GTDB): domain Bacteria; phylum Cyanobacteriota; class Cyanobacteriia; order Leptolyngbyales; family Leptolyngbyaceae; genus Leptolyngbya. The sequence goes on from JADEXW010000411.1 coordinate 938, forward strand.
CCTTTCTCGAAGCCTGCAACCGCCGCGCGTGCGCGACCTGCGTGCCACAAGTGACCAACCAAGAAGAAGAAGCCCATGATGAAGTGGAAGCTTGCCAACCAAGCACGGGGGTTCACATAGTTGAACGAGTTGATTTCCGTTGCAACACCACCCACCGAGTTGATCGAACCCAACGGAGCATGAGTCATGTACTCAGCCGCGCGGCGAACTTGCCAAGGCTGAATATCGTTCTTGATCTTGTTCAAATCAAGACCGTTCGGACCCCGCAACGGCTCCAACCAAGGACCACGGAAGTCCCAGAAGCGCATGGTTTCACCACCGAAGATGATTTCACCTGTCGGGGAGCGCATCAGGTACTTACCAAGACCCGTCGGACCTTGAGCAGAACCCACGTTTGCACCTAGCTTTTGGTCACGGATCAAGAAGGTCATTGCTTGCGCTTGAGACGCTTCAGGACCAGTCGGACCGTAGAATTCGCTTGGGTAAGCGGTGTTGTTGTACCAGACGAAGACAGACGCGATAAAGCCCATCAAGGACAGTGCGCCCAAGCTGTAGGAAAGGTAAGCTTCACCAGACCAGACTAAAGCACGACGTGCCCAACCAAACGGCTTGGTCAAAATGTGCCAGATACCGCCTGCGATACAGACAATTCCAACCCAGATGTGACCGCCCACGATATCTTCGAGGTTGTCTACGCCGACAATCCAGCCTTCGCCACCCCAGGGAGACTTGAGAACGTAACCAAAGATTTTAGCAGGGTTCAATGTCGGGTTTGTAATCACACGGACATCACCACCACCGGGTGCCCAAGTGTCATACAAACCGCCAAAGAACATTGCTTTTGCAACCAACAACAGCGCACCCAGACCCAACAGGATCAAGTGATAGCCGATGATGTTGGTCATTTGGTTCTTGTCTTTCCAGTCGTAACCGAAGAAAGACGAGTACTCTTCAAGCGTTTCAGGTCCACGAACTGCGTGATAGATACCGCCCAAGCCGAGAACAGCCGAGGAGATCAAGTGCAGAACGCCAACGACAAAGTAAGGGAAAGTGTCGATCACTTCGCCACCCGGTCCAACGCCCCAACCTTGGGAAGCCAAGTGAGGGAGCAAGATTAAACCTTGCTCATACATCGGTTTTTCAGGGATAAAGTGCGCGACCTCAAATAAGGTCATTGCACCCGCCCAGAACACGATCAGTCCTGCGTGAGCGACGTGAGCGCCAAGTAATTTACCAGAGAGATTAATTAAACGAGCATTACCAGCCCACCAAGCGAATCCGGATGATTCCTGGTCGCGGTTGCCTGCAAATGAAGGATTAGAGAGCGTTACCACGGGGGAGAACCTCTTCAGGGAATACAAAGTGTTCATGCGGCTGATCCTGAGATGCCATCCACGCCCGGATGCCCTCGTTCAGCAAAATGTTCTTCGTGTAGAACGTTTCAAATTCCGGGTCTTCGGCTGCCCGTAGCTCCTGCGACACGAAGTCGTAGGCACGTAAGTTGAGGGCAATCCCAATGATGCCCACCGATGCCATCCACAAGCCCGTGACCGGCACGAACAGCATGAAGAAGTGCAACCACCGTTTGTTGGAAAACGCAATTCCGAAGATCTGCGACCAGAATCGGTTCGCCGTCACCATCGAATACGTTTCTTCCGCTTGTGTCGGGTTGAAGGCGCGGAAGGTGCTTGACCCGTCGCCGTCTTCAAACAAGGTGTTCTCCACAGTGGCTCCGTGAATCGCACACAAGAGGGCACCGCCGAGAATCCCAGCTACGCCCATCATGTGGAACGGGTTCAACGTGAAGTTGTGGAACCCTTGGATGAATAAGATAAACCGGAAGATTGCCGCCACTCCAAATGAGGGTGCGAAGAACCAGCTCGATTGTCCCAACGGGTACATCAAGAACACCGACACGAATACGGCGATCGGTCCGGTGAACGCGATCGCGTTGTAGGGACGAATGCCGACGAGTCGAGCGATTTCGAGCTGACGCAGACAGAAGCCGATCAAGCCGAACGCGCCGTGGAGGGCAACGAATGTCCAGAGTCCGCCGAGTTGACACCAGCGGGTGAAGTCGCCTTGCGCTTCCGGTCCCCACAACAGCAGCAGGGAGTGTCCCAAGCTGTCAGCGGGAGTGGAAACGGCAACGGTGAGGAAGTTACAGCCTTCGAGGTACGAGGATGCCAGTCCGTGGGTGTACCAGGAAGAGACGAAGGTCGTTCCGGTCATCCAGCCGCCGAGTGCGAGGAACGCACAGGGGAAGAGCAGGATGCCAGACCAGCCGACGAAGACGAATCTATCGCGTTTGAGCCAGTCGTCGAGGGCATCGAAAATGCCTCTCTGGGACGGGGCGCGACCTACTGCGATGGTCATTTGAATAATCTCCAAATAAGTACAGAAGGATAAGCAAACTCTGAATTATGAAATAGAGTTTACTTTTCGTTACCTATGCTCTCGATTATATGAAGACTTCTCTGAAAATTTCCAGTCCTTTTCTTAACAAATCTTAGAAATTACGGAAATTCTTTCAAATTGATCCCGATTCAGCAAAATAGAGGAGCGAGCCGTTTCTGCGGATATTTGCGATACTGAGAACTGGCAGTTTGTACGATCGACATTATGTATATTCTCGAATTAACCCTGAAGGGAAACCCATTGGGTCTCTCATTTCAACGGAAATCGGTGGAAGCAGCGGAAGAAACGTTCCAAGAAATCACCAACGCGATGAAGGGTGGCGGCGGATTGTTGGAATTCACCTGCGATCGCCAAACCGATAAGAAGATCGCAGTGTTTGCGGATAATATCGCTGCGGTTCAGATGTATGAGAAATCGAGTGCGGCAGCTTCGGGCAGACCCGCAGGTTTCTCGTTTGCAACGGCGGAATAGAACAGTATGACCATAGATGCGCCCATGCAGGAAGGACTCTCTGCGATTCAAGCGATCGACCTGAATTTTGGCTGGTCAGAAGACAAGGCGATTTTGCACTCTTGTTCGCTGGAAGTGCCGAAGGGTGAGTTTTGGATGCTGCTGGGTGCGAATGGTAGCGGTAAATCGACCCTGCTGAGATTATTGGCAGGGTTACTGCAACCGACTGGGGGAGAAATTCAGATTTCGTCTCCGGTCGGTTTTGTGTTTCAAAATCCAGATCATCAGTTGGTCATGCCAACGGTGGGGGCAGATGTGGCATTTGGATTGGTGCAGGAAGCGTTGTCTACAGCGGAAATTCATCAGCGGGTGGAAGAGTCGCTGACTGCTGTAAGTTTAGGAGCGTTTCAGCGTCGTCCGATTTATGCGCTGAGTGGGGGACAGAAACAGCGGGTCGCGATCGCGGGTGCGATCGCTCGTCATTGCGATGTCCTTTTATTAGATGAGCCAACGGCACTGCTTGATCCAGATAGCCAATTGGAATTGGTGGCGCAGGTGCAGACGTTGGTGAAGAAGCGGGGGATTACGGCGCTTTGGGTGACGCATCGGCTGGAAGAATTGGAATATTGTGACGGGGCGTTTTTGTTGGAGGCGGGAAAGGTTGTCGATAAAGGAGATCCCGAACGCTTGAAACAAAGATTGATGCAGACTGAGGATGTGGAAGATTAAAGAAGAGGATTTGACGCTTTTGAAGCAAGTAAAAGAGAATGTTTATAGTAACTAGAGAAATATGACAACTCTGCTCGTTCTTGGCAATATCAATCAATTCACATTTGCAAATTCTATAATTGTGGCGAACGCTAAGGCTACTGAAATATTTAACCAATCTTTGGACAACGTTTTTGTCTTGCATTCAAAGGATTCTTACTCCAAGCTGAAGAGCAATGAAGATTGGGTAAAACATATAGAAGAGAATGGAGTAAGTAGAGAATTAATTGAGGAAATACTATATTACGGACTAGATGGAGATGATACAGGAAAAATACTAGAAGAACTATTTTTCGCGTGTAGTGATGAACTGAGCTTCCGAAAATTGAGCAGAGATGTGACAAATGCAATTTCAAGAATTGGCAGATTTGTCATCGAAAGATGTGGCAAAAATGCAATTATATTTGAAGCAGGCGACGACCTTTTGTTTAAGGGAAATCTTCAAGAAGAAGTACTTTTAGAAATTCAAGCTATGTACTCGAAGCTAACACCTGGACTAACCTGCTCAATTGGATATGGACGATCATTTCAAGAAGTATATTTAGCCTTAAAACTTGCAAAAACGCAGCCAGGAAAAAACTC